>CAYHBE010000036.1:0-8951 GCA_964354765.1 uncultured Dehalococcoidales bacterium
GCCCGAAACTAAACGAGCTCCCTACTCAACTGGGACCGCCCGAACACCGTCGTTATCGCTGGATGAACTGGTAGACCTGGTAATCCAGGCCTTCTCTGCCCTTAAGCGAGTTAAAGAATTGGAGACAGATATCTCCAAATTACAAAAAAGTTATGACACCCTTTTACAACAAGTTGAACAGTTACAGACGCGCGAGCAAAAACGTAAAGAACAAGAAGCTCGTTGGATTCATGCCCAGTCGCCAGGAATTATCACCGGCAACCCGGATTAGCCTGATACTATATACTGACAACTGTTAACTGACGACAGTCTAATATTTTACCCGCTCGTCCCCTACTCGACGTGTGATCTTCTCACCATCGAGGTATTCCAGAAAAGCCTGGGCGTATTTCCGGCTTGTCTGAAACATGTCGCGTACTTCCGCCAGAGTAATCTTGCCCTTGGTATTCAATTGCAACAATACTCGATCAAGCATTTGTTCAAACACATTTTTAGAGATCACCACCGTATCGCTCAGTTTAACAACCTTACCCTGGTCTACAAGTAACGTCAGCAAATCAGGCTCCGGTATCAGGTCGGTCGAGGGCGAATAAGGATTATCCGCCAGTGATTTTAGAAAAGAAGCCACCTTTTGCTGCTGACCTGCCATCAACTTCACTGTAAATTCCGGAAGACGCATTGTCATCCCTTCATCGACCAGCACACCTTCAACTGTTAGCCTCTCCATTACTGGTTGAGCCGATTTACCCAGCCTGGCGCGGTTTGCCAGTTCCACCTTGGGGATTCCGCTCCTCACAGTAAACTTACCGTGGTATTCTTCCGTAATTTTTCTAATTTCTGCTGATAAGCGACCCCAGCTAACACTCGAAACTAGTAGTGATTGTCCAAGTCTGTGCACCAGGGACTGCTTCTCTAATTCGCCCATAATTTTTACCACTTCACCGGTTGGCATCGCGATCTGGGCAATTAGTTCTGACTGCTCCATGAAACGTTTCGATTCAAGTAGCGCCAGTATTGTTTCCTGCGGTGAGCCTTTCTCGCGTATCTTGAGATTTTCAATCACTTCGGCATTAAAACGAGGCAGCCTTCGTGCATGAGCATCCACAATTATGCCGCCGCCGAGGGTTTCGGTTGTACTGCGGATTACAAAATGGTCGCCGTCCACGACCGGTATAGACCGATCCAGAATCAGTTGTACCCAGCCATTTTCACCTGGTTTTAGCTCTTCGGCACCAAGCAAGCGTATTTGGACGGTGGCTTCAGCCGCCAGAATATAGATATGCCTTTCGGCGTTGTTCTTTAATGTATGCCTAGCATCTTTCAACAGGTTCAGACGGGCGCTCATAAAATCAGCGGTCTTCAGCCACCCAGGTCTGGTCAAAATATCACCCCGGAGAACTTGAGCCGTGGCAATTCCGGTTAAATTAGCTGCAACCCTGCTTCCAGGGCTAGCTGTCGTCACCTGCGACCTGTGTGTCTGCAAACCTCGCAACCGAGATTTCAATCCCGATGGTTGGATCTCAACCTCCTGCCCGATTGAGAGGAAGCCGTCTATCAGTGTCCCGGTTACTACCGTCCCCGCGCCGGCGATACTGAAAACGCGGTCTATGGGTAATCGCGGGCGTCCCTTATCTTTGCGCGGCTCGGTGCTTGAGAGCAAGCTATCGATAGTTGACAGTAACTCCGGTATGCCCTCACGTGTAATCGAAGAAACCGGAACAATAGGTGCGCCTGCCAGGGTAGTACCTTTAAGTAATTGTTCGGCGTCTATCCGTACAAGGTCGAGCCATTCGGTATCGACCAGGTCTTTCTTGGTCAAAGCAACGACGCCGCATGAAATACCAAGCAGGTTAAGTATCGCCAGGTGCTCGCGAGTTTGCGGCATAATCCCTTCATTGGCTGCCACCACCAGTAAAGCGATATCGATGCCGCCGGCACCAGCCAGCATATGCCTTACGAATCGCTCGTGCCCCGGGACGTCGACGATCCCGATTTCTCTTCCACTCGGCAGCTTCACCCAGGCGAAACCGAGGTCGATTGTCATCCCCCGTTCTTTTTCTTCGGCGAGCCTGTCGGGATCGATGCCGGTAATTGCCTGGACGAGTGCAGATTTTCCATGGTCGATATGACCAGCTGTGCCCAGAACGAACACAAATCCTCCACTTTTGGGGTTGCTAATCTAAATAGTGATTTAAGTCTTTGAGCAGAGAGCCTTTAACGCACTGCATACAATGGGGTCATCTTCGACCAACACCGTCCGCGGATCCAGTATAAGATTATTATCCTGGATTCGTCCGATAATCGGAGTTTTCCACTGCCTGAGTTCATGGTTGATTCTAATAATCAAAGACGAAGTTTTCTTTTCACCTTTTCCTATAACGACCATTTTCGTGGGGAGGGTGCTGCCAGGCAAGCTGCCGCCACCCACCATACTCTCCCCGTTAACTACCTTCCCTAAGCAACCTGTCATTTCCGCGTAAATCAAAGCCCGTTTTTCGATTTCTTCGACCGGCATTGAAATCATTCGCCATACAGGAATTTTAGAAGTCGCTTCCCCTCTGATGTAGTGAATAAACGTCGCGATCAAACCCGCCAGGCGGATTTTATCGGTCCGCACCACACGAGCTAAAGGATGCCTTCGTAGCTTGTCAACGTATTGCCGCTTACCGACAATCACGCCTGCTTGGGGTCCTCCGACAAGCTTATCTCCGGAAAAAAATATAAGGCTCGCCCCCGCCGCAACGCTCCTCTGTACCATTGGTTCTGCAGCTAATCCGAATTGAGCGGTGTCTAGAAAACAACCACTTCCCAGGTCGTCAAATACCGGCAGTCCGTTTCCGTTAGCTGAAGCTACAAGTTCCTCGATCGTAACTTCGTGTGTGAAGCCTATAACCTTGAAATTGCTGGAGTGCACTCTTAAAAATGCCGCGGTTGATTGAGTAATTGCTTGTTCGTAATCTTTGGTGTAGGTACAGTTGGTCGTGCCCACCTCTACCAGTTTCGCGCCGCTCTGTCTCATAACATCGGGGATACGGAAGCTATCGCCGATTTCTACCGCCTGGCCCCGCGAGACGATAATTTCTTTTCTCCTGGCATGTGCGCTCAATCCAAGTAGCACCGCAGCAGCGTTATTATTAACAACCAGTCCTGCTTCAGCACCGGTGACTTCGCAAAGAAGCTTTTCTATATGGGCTTGCCTGGATCCCCGGGCACCGCTTTCCAGGTCGAACTCTAAATTGCTGAATCCAGCTGATACCACACTCATCGCTTCAATCGCTTCACGGCTTAGTGGCGCCCGGCCTAGATTGGTATGGAGTATAACACCAGTGGCGTTAATTACGGGACGCAAGCTCGTTGATGTATAGTTTTGCAGTCGGTCGGCTATACATCGGGCAATTTCATCGATCGCAGGGCATCTACCGCCTACAGCAATCGATCTACGCACTTCGTCGAGCTGTTTACGCACAAGGTTGGTAATGAATGCATGCGGATAGCTGGCCGATAACCGGCTTACGACACTATGTGCGAGAAGTTCGTCTACAGAGGGAAGTTTGCGGAACTCTTCGTTCATGTTAGCCTATTGTACTCTCAGAATAGGGTTGTGTACAAGCAAACTACAGTCGTACTTTCCACCGGTCTCCAGGGACTACCAGGTTTATGGTTGTACCCTGTCCGGGCTTGGAACGCACAATTAACGTGCCGCCTAGTAAATCAGCCCGCTCCTGCATCCCGGCAAGTCCGATTTTACCAGCCTGGACAAACCTGAGATCTTCACCGATGATAAAGCCTTTACCGTCATCCGCAATATCGACAATCGCATTTCTGGTGTCAAATCGAATGGTTACCGTCGCATGTTGGGCTGAGGCATGGCGCCAGACATTTCTTAACGATTCCTGGATGATCCTGTAAATGAGCAACTCATCTTCGGGTGTGAAATGCCGTTCTTCACCACCAACACGAAATTCGACTTTTATCCCGCTCTGTTTACCTACTTGAGATATCAGTTCCCTGAGAGCAGGTATCAGCCCAAGATATTCTAGCGTCGGAGGGCGTAAGTCCTGAGCATACAGCCTGATGCGCGCTAGCACATTATCGATTTCCCCTCGAATGTCTTCCAGTGGTCTGAGCATCTTCGACCGCTTGGATTGCTCGGAAATAAGGTCATCTACTCTACGTGAAAGGATGCTGAGAGCTTGGACGGAATCGTCATGCAATTCGCGTGCAATCCGTTTACGCTCCTCTTCATGGGCATGGGTAATTTGCCTCGCATAAAGGTGCAGGTTATCAGCCAGGTGGCGTTCCCGGGTAACATCCCTGGAGATATGCTGAAAAATAGGCTTGTTATTCTCATCCATGACAATAGCAGTAGTCAGCATAATGATGACTTCAGTCCCATCTTTCCTTACAAGCCGCTGTTCATAGGGTTGCTCAACCTCGACACCGGACAACAGCTTTCGCCTCACCTCCCGAGCTAACTCTAGCGCTTGAGGGGCAAGGAAACGGGCTACATTTGTCCCCAGCGAAGCCTCTCCCGTCAACTCGGCGGCTGCCTGATTCGCAGCGAGTATTTTCCCGTCCATATCCTGCATCCAGATAGCATCATGCGACCTGGCAAAAAGTTCCCGGTAACGTCGTCCCATGCGGTCATTTTCTTCCGATAGAGCAGCTCGCTCAACAGCTACCCCAAGTTCGGAGCCGATCAAAATTAACAGTTGCTCTTCTTCTACCGTAAATTTCTTCTTAGAACGCGATAAGATGCAAAGCGTTCCGATTACTTCTTCTCTTGCCATTAACGGTACAATGAACTGCGAACCGATGCCTTCTTGCTTTACTATTCCTCTCGATAACCTGGGATCGCTAGACGAGTCTTCTATATAGGCCGGCTTCTTTTCCTCCACCACCCACCCGTTAAAACCTTCACCGATTTCAAGACGGTCGACGCCGGTTGTAAAAGTCTCCGAAACTCCGCGATATTTTTTAAGCTCAAGGGTCCGGGTCGCGCGGTTGATTAGATATATCAGGACACCGTCTGCAGCCACTACTTCGAGTATCCTCTCCGTGGCTATGTTCAGTATCTCGCCCAGACTTCCAAATTCGTTTATCGCGGTTGTGATAGAATGAAGCACGGAAAGACGTTTTTCGTTCTCACGAATAGTCTCGATGTGTGATTCTAATTCTTGTCGGATAGAATCTAATTTCAACAATGATTGTTCTCGACGTCCCACTTCACGGCGATGCGATTCAAACCACCAGTTAAAACTAAAACCTGCCACGAGTATCGCGATTGTCTCATATACATCGTCAGCTTGAAGAAGAGAAATAAACAACCGGGGTAACATCGTTAAAGCTGAAACGACAAGATAAGCCATCCCACCGGTGAATCCATACAAAACACCAGCCAGGATAATAATACCTAAGAATAGTAGGCGTTCGATACTGTGTCGCTGAAGCCCAAGGAAGATACTAACATCAGTTTGCGGTGTCAGGAAATACTCAGAGTAATGCAGGAAGACGCCGCCTAGAAAACACAGGAGAATGAGCCAGAACAGCGGCTTACGCAGTTCAACTGCCAGCCGACTCATTCGCGTATACTTTCCCCCCCGCTCAGATTTAACCAACCTTTTTTCAGGCAATAGACTATTGCCTCAGTTCGTGAATATACGCCGAGTTTGTCAAAAATATTCCGCCAATGAGTCTGCACAGTCCTAGGACCTATATTAAGCAACGTGGCTATTTGTTTATTGGAAAGCCCCTCTGCCCCTTTTTTTAATACCTGCAACTCCCGATCGCTTAGAACGTCCGGCTTTTCATGCATCGGGCGTGCTTGTGGATTTCGGAATTGCGAAAATACCACCTTGGCAACTGCAGGATGAAGCACCGATTCACCTTCGTAAGCGCTGCGGATGGCATTCGTCAGCTCTTTGCCGCGTACGTTTTTAAGCAGGTAACCAACAGCCCCCACTTCGATCATCGCTGAAATAAATTCAGGGTTATCGTAAGCCGTGAGGACTAGTATTTTTATATTCGGTAGTGTTTCTTTTATCTGCTTGGTGGCTTCAATACCATTTAGTACCGGCATACTGATGTCCATTAACACTACATCAGGCTTATAATGTCTCACCAGCCGCACCGCTTCATCACCATCACCAGCTTCACCTACCACTTCCATATCTGCTTCGTGGCGTATCAGTTCTGCCAGACCTTCCCTCACAACTGCATGGTCTTCTGCTAAAAACACCGATATTTTGCTCATCTCTACGTAGATTATAACACGTACGTATTCATTATCTCATCCTAAGATTCGACGACATCTAAGCTGCGCCTTAAAGAACTATTATTTTATTAATCGCGACCTTCGCCTCATTCAACACTCACTTGACTCTTTGCTTCACTAGTAGTATCATCTGCTAGGCAATATGGATTTCGCCTGTTCAATTGGAATTGTTGAGAGTACAGACGGAGTGCGGATTTGGAAGGTAAAACTAAAGAAATTATAAAGAATTCCGAGCTTTTCTGGAATCTAACCGATGACCAGATAGATAAACTTGCACCTTTCGCTGTCGAGCAAGCATTCGCCGCCGGCCAGCGTATCTTCACCGAAGGTGAGCCGTTAAATAAATTCTATATCGTTGCCAGCGGGAAAGTATCCCTCGAGATGGAGATACGTATTGGCAGCCGTTCAAAACGACAGGCAGTCACCGATGTTATCGGGATCAACGGTTTCCTGGGCTGGTCGACATTTCTCAACCTCCCAGCTTCTATGTCAGGTACAGCAGTTGAAAATTGCCAGCTTCTTGCTTTCGATGGAGAGCAGGTACGTAAGCTTTGTCGTGATGATACAGAAATGGGATATAAAGTTCTACAGGAGCTGGTACGACTCGTTTCAAATCGACTCTCCAATGCACGACGCACCCTGGCGCATGTACTGTCTGTTACCTCCCACGACCTCCGTGCTCCTCTAGCAACTGTCCAGAGTGCCATTGATGTAATCGTTGGCGGTTTCGCCGGCGATGTCAATCAAAAGCAGAAAGATTTACTGCTCGGCGGTAAACAAAGAATCGCCGACCTATTAAAAATGATAGATAACATCCTCGACATCACCTATATAGAAATAAAGGCGACAGATTTTCAAAAGGTTAATCTGTACCAGATTGTCAACGATTCTACCGGAGATGTACAGGGTCTTGCGCAACGTAAAGCGATTTCGATCTATAACAACGTTTCTCTTAATCTTACCCCGGTTCTCGGCGCTTCTAAGCGTCTCCAGCAGGTTTTAACCAACCTTCTGGGTAACGGGGTTAAATTCACCCCCAATAGCGGTGCGGTCACAATCGTTTCCAGTGAGACAGCCGATAAAGTCCAGATTGACGTTGTGGATACCGGGATCGGTATCCCTCCCGAGGACCAACCCAAGCTTTTCAGCGATTTCTTCAGTGGCGGTCGTGTCGAGGCAGACGGTGCCGGACTTGGACTTTCTATCGCTAAGAAAATAGTTGAAGCGCATGGCGGCAATATCTGGGTGCAGAGCCCGGACCCAGTAACCGGTAAAGGAACCCGCTTCAGTTTCGCTTTGCCAAAGGTCCTTGAAGCTGTCGGAAAGCCCAGCGAGACTGATAAACATATACTATCCGGAGCGGATATCTTAGTGGTTGATGATGATCCCGAGATGAGACGCATTACTTCACTGGTACTTGAATCTCAGGGATACAAAATACGCACTGCCCAGGATGGCGAAGAAGCGTTGATAAAAATAGGTGAAAAGGAGCCTGATCTCCTCGTGCTTGACCTACTCATGCCTAAAATGGATGGCTTCGAAGTCTGCAAGCGGCTTCAGGAGCGCAAGGAAGCCGGTAATCATAAATTCCCGGTAATAATCCTGAGTGCAATCAGAGAAGACAGCAGTCGCCGTCGATTTGAACTGGAGACCGAATCCAACATGGATGTTGATGATTATGTAAACAAACCTATCTCGCCACCCATACTTCTGCAAAGGGTTGAAAAAGCTCTTCTGAAACGAAGGATCACTGGGGCTACAAGTCTTACAATTACAAAAGGAGGCAAGTGATGGCAGAACCAGCGAAAATCTTGCTCGTGGACGACGACCCGGTTTTCGTCGAAGCAACCAAACTGGTATTGGAAAGTAAATACAGGGTGGTTACCGCCAATGACGGCGATGCCGGTCTGGTAGAAGCCCGGAAGGAAAAACCAGACCTCATACTTCTGGATATAATTATGCCAACTCACGACGGATTTCACGTTTGTAAACAGCTAAAAGCAGATTCGAAACTGGCTAGTATTCCGGTCATCATTCTCACCAGCTTCGCCCGGCACCGCGGTGAGACTAATATCCCGGTCAGTGCCGGTCTGGAGCTTGAAGCGGAAGGATATATTGATAAACCGATAAGTCCGGAAGCTCTCTTGAAACAGGTGGGAGCATTATTAAAAAAGTAACCTACACTTTATAGCACCTGGTAAAAGGATTTTTTAAAATTAGATTCCTGCGGATATCCCCTTCGAGGGATAGGATCAATTACGCAGGAATCTTTTTTACCCATCCGCCAATTCGCACATGCCGATTCCACGTTCATCAAAATCCATCAAATATTAATAAAAAAATCCACTGAATTATTTACTATTTCTCACTGAAATTGCGTATGTGAGTCAGTTACAATTGCGCTTGAAATGGGCATCCAAATGCTGCTCAATATAAGTGGAATCTGGTAGATCAGGAGAATTATTGTTTTTGAACACGAAACCTTGTATTCTCATAATCGATTGCGAAGCTGGTTTTATTGAAATATCCAAACAGGCATTCAGCGGTTTTTCCGATGTTGTCTACACCTCCAGTCCTGAAGAAGCGTTAGCGAAAGCTGTAAAACGAGTCCCAGATGCAATTGTGCTGGGTTACCTGGAACCCAGGGGGTTGTCAAGACAGGTCGGCAGTGCGTTAG
>CAYHBE010000037.1:0-8913 GCA_964354765.1 uncultured Dehalococcoidales bacterium
ATGTTTCCAATAATGTCCCGGTCTTGCCCATATGCCATGTGCAGGTACATGTCAGTAAAAGTACTAATAATCTTATGAATCTTTTCATTTCCCAGGAGAGATTGCTGAACCAGGCTGAAAGTCATACTCTGAAAGGCTGCAGCATAATTCCAGGTCCTGGCTGAACCCACCCGATTCCATAAAGCCTCGGGACGGTCTTTATCTTCGAGGTCATCAAGTATACGTAAACTGGTTGCCGCAGTTGTTAAAGCTGCAGACACATGAATAGCACGTCTTGCTTCACCTCCAACAGAATCGCAACAGGCAAGCGGGAGGATAGCTTCCGGAATCAATTGCTCGTCAAGTAACACATTAACTATTTCTTTGAGTTGAGGCCAGTATTCGGGAACTGCATCGATTAGAACCTGACGTACTTCCGGAAAAAGCGATTTCAACCGATCCATATGTTTCTTCACCTGTAACTGATTTCATCTGGAGTTGAATCCGAGGTAGAGGTATTTACCATCGCTTTCGCATCATCTCCAAATGAATTTGCTCATAATTTCCCCATTGTTCGCGTTTACAAGTACTGTAAACTCCCCTCCGCGCATTCCCTCTGGAGGTAAAAAATCTACAATATACATATGGCGATGAAGTGTTATTGCAACTTTCCTACCTTCTATAGAGTGTTTATCTTGTGCTAGACGTTCTTTTGCTCGTTTGATTGCTTCTTGTTCCTCGATCATTTTGCCCCCTTTACCCATGAGTTAAGTATTCAAACTCTTAATTTGGTTTATCCGATAATAGAAGTGATGCAGTGATACTCAATATTGTTCACGACAATATTGCTGATCGCTCAATCTCAACGATTGTTCACAATTCAGAGCAACCTACGCTCTTCGAGTCGGACCGTACGTGTAGTCACATACTGTAGTCCTAGTCGTGTCGGTATAATCCCGGACAAGTCCCGGACTATTATCAGCATTTGATGTCGTCTCATCGGCATTGCTTGGACCAATCGGATAATTCGCCGTTTTAGGAGCCTCAGCAGGTGGCAGCGGAGGATGCTGGTGATATTCCCCAACATGATAAGTTGGAGCGGCATCTGCTGGCTTCGGACCAGGTGTTACCCCTTCCCATGTTCCGGCGACTCTACCAACCACTGTATATGCCTTGGTATTAGCATTCCATGTGATCCAGGCAAACCGTTCGGCATAATCGCCTTCTCCAGCAGCCCAATCAGCAGCTCTTGTCGCTTCTACGGTCGCATCCTGTCTCATTTCAGACGAAGTCGGGAAGGTTGGCGGAGCGGCGACAGTTGTTCCACCTCCTCCACCTCCAGTACCTCCTCCACCTCCACATAATCCTAACCTTATGGAATTTGGTTTAGCTCCGGTACTGATATCGCTGGTTGACCCCAAGATCTTTCTTTGCATAAAAGCAAGACGGTCCTTAGGATTTTCATTGTTAAACTGAGCGACTACGTCCCGGTAAATCTGGGTATCCTCTTTTTCTCCTCGCACCATTCCGCGAAGATGGCTTACTACATCGCTCATTCTGCCATGGCTCGTTTCTTTCTTCCGTTCGATACGTGGGGCAGCTCCTTGCTGTACAACATGGGTTAACTCGTGAGCCATAAGCCGACTGTCATTGACACTTTCACCTTGGCCTAGCCATATGTCTCTGCCTTGAGTAAAAGCTCTTGCTCCCAATTGCCGAGAAAGGTCTGCGGCTTCATTGTCAGTCTTTACACGGACATTACCGAAGTCGTGTCCCAAATGTTCGCTCATAGTGCGCTGTACATTGGTTGGTAAAGGATTACCCTGACCTTTAGCGTTTTCAATTCTCTGTGCTATTAATGGAGATACGATTTGTTCCTGGACAGATCCACCATCGAGTTTTGAAATACGCAATGCCGAGGCGTTGTCCGTCCTGAGAGAACGATCAAGCGCCGGCCGTACCTTGTCTGTTAGCTTACCTTCTTCATCGACCAGCGTCCTATTCAACGCACTAAACGCAGCGAAACTCGTATCTCCTCTGGCGATCCGTTCCAAAATTGTTTTTGCTTGTATTTCTTCTTCTTCCTCTGGTGCTGATTGAGTTTGGATCATTTCCGATCGCGATGCCACCTGATCCGCAACCCGGTCTGCTTCCTGTTCATACTGGTCGCCGGGATAACCGATTGTAAGATCGGCTTGAAGTAAATGAACTACGGCTCGATTACCCAGAACACGCTGCAGTTCGAGAATCTCACGGGGACTAAGCGATCTGGGATCCTTTTTGGCTCGCTGAATAATTGAGTTTAAATTGATTTGTTGAATTGGTCTATCGAATTTTTTAATATCCAATCGCAGTGGTTTCTTTGTCGAGTCTATCTTCTTTTCATTGGAGTGCTCTTTTGGTGACATTACTTTTCGTGACATTCTTGCCTCCTTGGCTCCAATAATTATCTATAATAGCAACAATTCCAGCACCCAGGTTAACATTCCTAATTTTAATTGTAAGGTTAACCTATGCTAACCATGTTGTCAATCCCGTTTAGATACTACTTTATACCAATTTTTTTCCGTCCTATTCATGCTCCTTAACATGCAGTGTGTAGACAGTATAAGCAGGTTTTTGTGACTCTATTATCGCCTTTATTGTTTCAATATCTACTTCACTGTCTCGGTCTAATGTGACGGTAACAGTAAAGCTATTTCCCGCCCCTGCACTTCCGAGTATGGTATTGATTCCCAATTGCGTATTTACATCGAGGACCATCCCCTGGATGTGTTCGGATATATCAGGTGTATTTCCCGTATATATCCTCAAGTATTCAGACAGACCCCGTTTTGTTCCTCTCAGACGGTGCAGCATCGCCGCCGACTTCACTAATTCTCGCCACTTTTTTGATGTCCAGGTGGGATCAGCCGCTAAGTCTAACCAGCTGGCTAGCCATGGTACAAGAGATTCCGGAGTTATCAATGGATCAAAATAAAACGACATATTATCTATACAAGTCTCAAGAGGCTTCATAATATCCTCAAAAATTTTCAGGTACTGCCCCATAAATTTATCTTCGTGGTAAATTCCTGGTAGATATTCTAAATAACTGCTTTCCGATTTTTCCTGGGTTTCAACATCAGTGATAGTCATTTTTATTCCTCTGTTTTGAATAGGTCCTACTTTTCTACTATGACAACATGTTTATCCGAACATATTACGCCATCGGGGGGCAGGTTGATTTTCTTAACTTCCTGTCTTTCTTTTGTCTGGTTATTAACGAGGAACATTTTTACATCTTCTATATAATCGACATTTTCAATATTCTGCAGGCACGCATTAATTTCAGCTGCACTTAGACTGCGCCCGAATTGCCAGCCCGTACCATCAGTGCCACCGCAAACCGGATTTACGTATCTATAAAGACTTTTTTCGACATCGTCAACCGCTCGCTGTTGATAACCCCTTCTAACTCTAATATGTGCTTCAACGGCAACATAAAAATACTTTGGAGTGCCTATGTCCACATGTGTACCCAGCAATCGGCGTTCGTCAAGATAAGCAGCAACCTCTTCCCTGGTGTTCCTTGTTATTTCCAATTGTTCTGTAGATATGTAACTGCTGCATTCTGAATCTGGAATTGCAGGTATAAGCAGCACCCGGACAGATCCCGGAGCAGGACTATCTTTATCCGATGAATTTCCCGGCGAGATACACTTGGCGCGAGCAATTTTTGGTGAAGCATGTACCGCGAGATACTCAAAGTCTTCATTCGTAACTGCACGTGTATTAGTCCTTAATATCTGAGGAACTCTTAATTTTGCCATATCGAGTGTTTCTGCATCTGTTCCGCCTTTAGCTGGCGCATAATTTCTTACCCAGTCGACATAGGGAATGGACGACTTTAATACAGTTATCGTACCTTCACCGACATTGCCGATAACGCCTCCGCCGGCCCGATAAG
The DNA here is from genome assembly GCA_964354765.1 of uncultured Dehalococcoidales bacterium. Lineage (GTDB taxonomy): Bacteria > Chloroflexota > Dehalococcoidia > Dehalococcoidales > Fen-1064 > JAURWL01. Next base: position 3,929 of record CAYHBE010000037.1, read on the forward strand.
ACGTAAAGCGAATTCTTCTTCCATTTGCAGGAACGGTTCCGTACTGTTTTTCTTCGCCTGATGGTTGTTTGATAGTCGGACCGAACTGTATTTCTCCAGTAATCCCATCGATGGTAAAATGCCTGTCATCACGGCTGGAATCGGCGAAATCTACAACCTCTTGCCATGTTTCAAACTCTCCATCGCTTTGTTCTACTTCAATTGTCTCGCCAGTTTCCCGTCTCAGCACAGGTGTATTACGAAGTTGGAAAAGCTGCCCAGCGGTCCCTCTACTGCGCCCTACTAGTTCATTTTTTATTCTCATGGACTGGCTTGCATGTATGGCACAGCCGACGCTTTCCGTGATAATGTTTTTCACCCTGGGCGAACTTGTGTAAGCGCTTTGGCTCGGTCTTGGCTGGAGAGCGCGACATCTAATCCAGCAAGCACTGAGCCCGTTAATTTCCGTTCGCACGCTGCTTTCCGGTATGTGTACAATTACCTGGCCATTAGTGTTCAATCCACCAGTCGTATCAGATTCGAGTCTCATCGGCACCCATCTTTCATATTCACCGTTCCAAAACTCCCAGCTCCATGGCGGATCTTTTGGGTTGACACCAATGCCTTCTATATTGCTCTCGAAAGTCAGTGCAAGTGTATGTAAAGCAAGGTTTTCCACAAAACCAAGGTAGAACGCATTATTTTCTTTGGGCACTTCTTGAAACACAGATACTTTGCGGTCGGGATTTTTCAATGCAGCCGTGATATCGGTAAATACTTTATTGTCTGCTGTAGTAAGAGCAACGGCTAAAGTCGGCACAAGAATTGTAAAGTCTTTGTTAGTAGTAAAGGAGATCGCTTCTTGAGTTTCTGTCCGAACTGTTGCCACCTCGGTTCCTTGTGGAATAGTCACCTGTCCAGGCTGCGGAACCGACAAGCGAAAAGTAATATCGACGACAGCAGGTTTGGGAGGTTCCAACTGAATGCCGATCATGTCCATAAATCTGATATAGTTTTTGTCCGGGACTCGGTTCAGGCGATACAAAAGCATATCCACCATCCAGGCAAACATCTCGATAATAGTGATGCCTGGATCGCTGAGGTTATAATCGGTCCATTTTGGGCAATATAGCGGTATCTTGCTCCTTGCCTCGCTAACGATATCCTGAAATTTGCGGTCATCTAATTTTGGTGTTGTTAATGACATCATAACCTCCCCGGAATAATATAGAATGGATAAACAAGATTCCTTTCGTCGTTGGTAGCTTTTATTCGATATTTAATATTAATATACAGCCGCCCCATATCTTGATGGTCAGGTTGAGGATCGATTTCTAAGACTTCAATTCGTGGTTCCCACCATCCCAGTGCCTCTTCAACGTAATGAGCTGCTAGTCCCCAGGATGTGGCGTTATTTGGTGCAAACACGATCTTGTGGATATCGCAACCAAAAAGCGGACGCATACGCCGCTCACCTTTAACAGTTCCTAATATGATGCGTATCGATTCTTCGATGTCTTTTTCGTACTGCGACAAAGAAATTCCACCCCGACTGTCGATTTGTAGGGGAAATGACCATCCGACACCCAGGTTATCTTTGTTTAAATCAATTGCCATACGTTAAAGTCTCCCTTCATAGCTCATCCAATCATGACCGTGCTAATTGCGACAACTTTACCAACTGGCATGTCAGCTGGGTCATTACATGTCATCGCCGTATCTCCTGTCCGAGCTGCCGGCTTGTTGTTAATCATGACAGTCGTGCTACCCATCATAATCTTGCCCTGGTTCATCGGCGGCTTTTGAAATGGTCCACCTTGAGGTATGTGCGGCGGCATATTAATTGCAACGCTGTTCACAGTAGCCGCAGGCATGCCCTGTATCATGACGTTTGTACTCAATCCCGGAAGTAATGTCCCGCTAAATGGATGCGGCAGGGGAGTAGGTACAGGCGGTCCCGGCGGTGCCGGAATCATGATGATGTGAGTATCGACTCCGATAACTTTATCGCCTTGTTTTGCTGCTGGCTGCCCCATAATTTACCTCACTAGTTAAGGTTGATAATAGCTCCCTTAATATTCGCAGGTCCGGAAGCATTGATGTCTACTCCTGCATTACCTTTTACCGTAGCCTTGGCGGTTGCTTCTATATTTATATTGCTGTTTGCTTTCACAGTAATGTTGCTCTTGGCATTCACTTCTGCATTAGCAGTTGCTTCAAGTGCTATATTTTTGCCTTTTATGGTCACGTCATCTTTGGTCTCGATATTGATTTTTCCTTCAGTTTTAATTGTCAATGCATTTGTCGGAGAGTCAATCTCAATGAAATTTTTTCCTGTCTTATCTATTATTGTTATTTTTTCTTTACCATCACTATCGTCCAGGGTAATGATATGACCTGTGCGTGATTTTATAATTCGTTTCTGCACCTTGCCACCAGCCACGAGATTGCTGGTAACATCCGGTGGTTTATCTTTACCATTCCACAAAGCCCCCAGTATATACGGTTTATTGATGTCATCATATTCAAAAGCCACCAGCACTTCATCATTAACTTCGGGAAGAAACTCAATCCCGCGTCCTGAACCGGCCATAGGTGTTGCAAGTCTTGCCCAGTTGCTTTCCAATTGGTCTGAAATTGTTGGGAACTTTACCTTCACGCGTCCCATGTTCTCAGTGTCATTAACATTGGTGACGATCCCTATCACAACACCATAAGGATTTTTATTATGTGGCACGAGCAACTGGGCAAGTGTATTTGGACGGTGGCCGCTAATCTCAAAATCGGTAAAATACCCCGGTATGCCATAGCGATGAACTGCTCTTGTAATTCTGTATGTTCCCGAGAACCTGGTGCCCACTCCCTGAATTTTTACTTCGGTCCCTGCTTTCACGTTAGGATTTCCGAAGCAAGAGCCTTCCGCCTCGAAAAATGCATGACATCTGTCATCGAGGATTGATTGGGCAAAAGCATCGGCTTCGCTCTGGGAGCGTACTGGATGATCATTGACAACTTCTTTATTGGATCCTCCGAAGGCGCTTTTTGCGGCACTTCCACCATGACTAACACCATCAACAGTCGGAGTACCGCGTGGTGTGTTTGATTTTCCTATAATCGCTTGCTTTTGCTTTACATCCCAGCCATGTACTTCAGCATCTATAACCTGCTCTGCACTGGTAAAACGCGCCTGAAAACTCAGAAGCTGGCTGCCCCATTTCAATTCTGTGGCTGCACCACTAAAGCGCGGTTCTTTCTTAAAATAGAGCGTGCCATCCTCACAGTATAAATAATAGCCGTTGCGTCTTGCTCTATCCCTGAGAAACTCTATATCTGACTGGTAATCTTGAAAGACATGTTCATATTGTTCAGAGGTAGAATCCACGCTAGCGCTGAGACCTGCTTCTGAAGCCACCTTGCTGACAATGTTACTATCGGTGGTCTGTAAAAATGTCCTCGTTTTTGTACCCCAATGAAGTCGATGCATTTTATCGTAACCCCTGATTACCAGCGTAGATGCTAAATCCTCCGTCATTTCTGGCTCTATCGAAGTTATTTCTCCTTTGGTAATAAGTTTTGTAGACGAATTTTCTCCTGTCGCTTTTCCAGAAATTTCGACGACTACGCCGATTTTAAATAGAGACGAATCTACCCAGGTCAAATTAGGGTCATTTAGGTGGATAGTGAACATATCAGGCAAATGCAGGCTGGTATCAACAACTAATTCTATCAGGTCATCCATCAGCTCACGAGAAGCCTCTGTACCATCTATTTTCAGATACATTTGCGCCAAAAGTTGGTCAGGCATAAATATTACTCCATCAAGATACAGGTGCTATTGCCAATATCTGGCCTGGTTTTAATTTCATCGGGTCATTAAGGTTATTAACGTCGGCTATATGCCGCCACATCGCACTATCGCCATATTCATCGAAGGCAATCCAATCGATTGTCTCTCCTTCCCTGACGACCCTCCGTTTGTAACCGGGGCTACCCTTGGTGGTGGGATTCTGTCCTGGATATTTCCCTTCTTCTTTAGCCTGCATAAAATCTACATCCAAAGTGGCTCTTACCGGGATGCCGTTATCGCGGAAAAGAGTAAACTTCTGTGAAATACTGGTAATAACTGCTTTAAAAGACCAAGTAGCGCCCCACTGGAATTCAACCATCGGCGGTCTTCCCTTGGTGCTCGTCATATCTGCCAGACTTGTATTAATATTCATCAATTTCCATATCTTATTTGTAGTGGTGCGTACATCTCCTCCAGTTGCGTACGTATCGAAAAAGAGCTGCATCCTCAGTGTCATAGAATCGCCACCGCCAAATTCCAAGGAAGGAACATTTTGTCCTTTAACTTGTTTAGGAGTCCAGGTATTTTTCTTAGAAAAAGTGTATTCATTCGGGTTGAAGAGACATTTAACCTCTTCACCAGTATCAAGGTTTACGATTTTTGCTTTCTCCATTTATATTCGCAGCTCCTTTCCTTTACAGGGAAGGTCGTCGTTCTTTTTCGATAATAATCATTCGCCTAATCAAAGGATATATTTCACGTGCAAGAGCTTTAATATCAGGCTGGTTATTTTTTTGATTCGTATTATTCTCAACATTCTGAGTGGTCGAGGTTTGGGTGGTGTTCTGTGTTTGAGCCTGGTAAGGCTGAGTTTGTACCATCGATTGACTAGACGCAGGAGATTGATCTCTCTGTAAATGGATTAACTGATCGAGTGGTTGATTATCATCTCTATGACGTGTTGTTTTGGTCTGATTGTCTGATGCCAGGACCATATCAATCTCAAGGTTATTTGATGCCCCGTTGTAATCGGGTAATCTTTGTAATCCATTTTGAAGCACTTCGTAATGAGTACTGATAATATTTCTATCAGCGACCGATGGGAAATTGGGAGGGAATAGCGCTGGTGTGTAATGTGCAGCGGTTATTTCCGCAGCTCGCGGAATTTCAAGGGCGCTCTCAGACGGTTGGCTGCCGTAAGATTCAACAAGCTTTTTTT
>CAYHBE010000038.1:0-8853 GCA_964354765.1 uncultured Dehalococcoidales bacterium
AAAAACTTGTCATGTGTCCGCAAATTGTGTTATGCTATATTGTTTGTAAACTAATGAATCTTGGTGATGTGGATGGTATCTGAAAAAATAGCAACAGAAAAGCTGAACAAATACGAACTCATTATAATCTTAAAGCCTGATCTGGCTAACGAAAAGGTAGACGCAGTACTCGAGAACCTTAAAAAATTCATCTCTGGAAAAGGTGGCGCAGTTGGCGACATCCAAAAATGGGGAAAACGGAGATTAGCTTACCCCATAAAACATTCCGGGGAAGGTATATATTTTCTTCTAAAAATGCAGGCGAAAGCCAGTCAGAATAAAGAACTAGAAACAAGCCTTAAGATCTCAGAAGATGTCCTCCGTCATCTCCTCGTAAAAGTTGAGTAGCAAAGGTGGTGTGAGCGCGCAATGCGCTCGAGGCGTCCGGAAGGAGTTGCGGAATAATGGTAAGTGTCAACAGAATCACAATCATTGGTAATCTTGGTAATGAGCCTGAGATGCGGTTTACACCCAGCGGTCGGCCGGTGACATCTTTTCGCGTCGCCACAAACTGGAGATATACTACACCCGAAGGCGAACGAAAAGAAGAAACTGAATGGTTTTCCGTGGTTGCCTGGGGAAGGCTGGCGGAACAGTGTAACCAGTTCCTCACCAAAGGAAGACTGGTGTATGTTGAAGGACGGTTACGACTGCGCACGTGGGATGGTCAAGATGGACAGCGGCGAGCCCGTAATGAAATTGTAGCTGACCGCGTAAAGTTCCTTGATAGACAGGCGGCAGTAATAGCCGCAGAAAATAAACCTGGAGAAACCGAAACTGGTGAAATTGAACCAGATGACATTCCTTTTTAGTGGAGTATATGAAAAGTGACCAGAGAAACATCAGGATCAGCAACAGCATCACGGGATAGAGGACCAAGGCCGCGTAATTTAAGGCTTGGACGTCCCAGGTATGTCCCGAAGCGCAAAGTGTGCTTCTTCTGTGCAAACAAGAATGAAGTAATCGATTACAAAAACCCGGATAAATTAAGAGCTTATCTTTCTGACCGGGCTAAAATCGACCCAAGACGGCGTACAGGAACATGTGCTAAACATCAACGAGCTCTAGCTACAGCCATTAAGAGAGCTCGCCAGATAGCATTATTGCCTTTCGTACCCGAACACGTCTACCCGGCGCCTCTTGTGGTGGCAACGATGGCTTCAAGCGCGTCAGCCTCTGTACCATCACCGGCTCCAGTTCCGGCAGCTCAGCCGCAGACAACAGATAATCTAAAGGATACTAACCGTGCCTAAAAGGACTTATCAACCAAAAAAAATACCGCGGAAACGCGAACATGGTTTTCTTAAGAGAATGAGTACCCGGGGAGGCCGGGATGTTCTAAAGGCGAGACGCCAGAAAGGCCGAAAACGGTTGACCGTGGTGTAATAATAGGCAAATGGAGGGGTCGACGGGGCGAATCGAGCACCTTACCAGGCCTGAACAATACACATTGGTCTACTCGAAAGGTCGTACCTGGTCTAGCGATCTAGTTGTCTTAAGGGTGATGCCCAACGGTCTTCCCATATCACGGAGCGGTTTATCAGTTAGCAAGAAAGTGGGAAAAGCGGTCGTTAGAAACAAGATTAAGCGTCGATTACGTGAAATTGTTCGACTTAACGCAATTAAACCAGGGTGGGATGTTGTATTAATTGCCCGTTCAAAATCATCGATAGCATCGTATACAGAGATGCAAAAAGCGGTACTTACTCTGTTTAATCGTGCCCGGATACTGGATAATTTTATACCAGAACAATAGAGATAAAACACTGTGAAGAAAGTGGTTTTAAATTTGATAAAATTCTACCAGGCGACCATTTCGCAAGTTGTTCCACCTTCATGCCGTTTTATTCCAACCTGTTCGCAATATACGTACGAAGCAATCGAAAAATACGGATTTTTAAAGGGTGGTTGGTTAGGCGCCCGCAGAATTGCACGCTGTAACCCATTTAATCCAGGTGGTTATGACCCTGTACCATAAAGAATGAAGAAAGTCTTGAATTTGAACACAAGCGTAATAAAGAATTCGCTAGCTGTAGTCGCTCTTATAGTAAGTTTGCTGCTGCTTGCCAGCTGTACGGGAGGTGTCGTCTCGCGCGGTTGGGCAGGCGTCTCAATGATCGATGACACGCTCATTTTCACAACTCTGACCGGTAAAATATACTCTGTTGATAAAACCGGAACGGTACTTGGGACACCAGTAAACCTGGTAGTTTCTGCCTCTGGTGGTCTGAGCTGCATCCCAACTTGCGGTGGATCACAAACAAGACCGGTAGCGATGTATGCTTCTCCCGGCGTAGCAGGTGATCTCGTTTATTTTGCCGGTAATGATGGACGGGTACATGCTTATCAGCTTGTCGATGGAAGGTTAAGAGACCAGACTCGTTGGATATATCCTCCTGAAGGTGGACTGGGCAGCGTTATCATTGGTGGTTTGACGGTCGCGAGCAACAAAATGTACTTAAGTGCTGCTAACGGCACGGTCTATGCATTGACCGCACCAGAAGGGTATAAAGAATGGTCATACGATATAGGCGAAAAAATCTGGTCGGCACCGGCTGTTGGAATTGACATGGTTTACATAGGCTCGTTCGATAAAAAAGTGTACGCACTCGATATCAACACCGGGACCCCAAAATGGGAGTATGAGACTGAAGGAGCTATTACGGCTGCTCCGTTAGTAAACGACGGCATAATATATATCGGCAGTTACGACCGCCGTATGTATGCGCTCGATACGAGCGGCAAATTAGTCTGGAAATTTCCTGCCACCGACAATATTACCAATAGTCCCCAAAACTGGTTCTGGGTAACACCCATCATTCACAATGGGATTCTTTACGCGCCGTGTCTCGACGGCAAAGTCTATATGCTGGATGCCGCAACAGGCGGCTTTATGGATGCGATCGACCTAAGATATAACAATGACAAGGGCTCCATCAGTTCACCGCCTGTGATTGTGGATAATACTCTTGTTATTGCTGTTTCCGACCTGGCAAAGAAAACCAGTCGCGTATATGCTATCGATACTATCAGCAAGGGTGTTAAGGAGCTAACGGGTTTTACCACTGAAGCGATTAACGCACCTCTTTTCGCTGCCGATGGCATAGTATATATTCACACAACTTCAGATAGTTTCTATGGTCTAAACGCGCAGAATGGGGCGCTGCAAAAGTTCTCTCTAACAACGAGTAAGTGAGGATAGCTTGGACGCTTGGGTAATCTGGGATTTAATAATACTCAGCCCGATGATCAACATAATGGTCGTCCTGACCAGATTTCTTTTTAACAACCTGGGTTTGTCTATTATTGTGCTCACTATTGTGATTCGGGCGGCAATGTATCCTTTATCCCGCCGCCAGCTGCAATCCAGCAAAAAAATGCAGGAACTTCAGCCTAAAATGGCTGAAATCCAGAAAAAACATGCCAAGGATAGGCAGAAGCTCGCCAAAGAGCAAATGGCTCTATACAAAGAGGCAGGTGTTTCCCCAACCGGCTGCCTCCTGCCAATGATCCTACAGATGCCGGTCTGGATTGCCTTGTATCAATCAATCTCCCGCGTTCTAGCTACTACGCCAGAAGAACTGTTAAATCTCTCACGCCACATTTACACTTCCTGGCCTATTGTTTTCGACCAAGTACCTCTAAATAGTCAATTCCTCTGGCTCGATCTGGGAGCACCTGACAAGTATATCATGCTGCCGATTCTGGTCGGTGCTACGATGTGGATACAGCAGAAGATGACCACCCCCAGTTATTCCGATCCGCAGCAGCAGGCAAACAGCCAGATGATGTTGTGGATGATGCCACTTCTATTCGCTTTTATGTCTTTGTCTTTCAACAGCGGACTGGCTCTTTATTGGCTGACATCAAATATCATCAGCATTGTCATGCAATACTTTATAAGCGGTTGGGGTCCGTTAGCAACCATGTTTAGAAAACAACCTGAAAAGAAACCGCTCGCTAAAACAACCTCCAGCTCTGGACAAATTATTCAGAAAAAGGGCGATTTGCAGGTTACGAAACCAACCGCGGAAAAAGGAAAAAAACCATGGATGTTCTGGAAGTAAACGCAAAAACGGTTGAAGAAGCCATTGAAAAAGCCCTGGATGAAATGGGCCTTACACGCGATGAAGTGCGCATCACTGTGCTTAGCGAAGGAAAGAGCGGCGGGCTCTTCGGGATCGGGGCAGAAGAGGCGCGTGTACGCGTGGAAAGATTACCGTCCGAAGCCGCAACATCAGCGGAAATAAATGTTACCGCCGCCGAGATTTTACAAAAGCTTCTTGGTTTACTCGAAGTAGAGGGCAAAGTGATATCGGCAACGTATCCGGATGAGAGCGGGGAGCAACCTGCTGCTCCGCTTGCCTTTAACATCGAGGGAGATGACCTCGGTATCCTGATCGGCAGACGGGGACAGACGCTCGCAGCGCTGCAGTATGTATTGCGTCTCATCGTTGGTCATAAAACCCAGTCCTGGATTCCGATAATTGTTGATGCCGAGGGTTATAAAGAACGTCGGCACGAGGCATTAAAAGCCCTTGCGCTGCGTATGGCAGACCATGTTAAGACACGGGGAGCCCCCTTTACCCTGGAGCCCATGCCGCCCTACGAACGTAGAATTGTGCATCTTGCTTTAGCCGATAATCCTGCTGTTTACACAGAGAGCATCGGTGAGGGAGAATCGCGTAAAGTAGTCATCAGACCAAAGCGTCCTACTCCTGGCGGGCGAGGTAACCCGATCAGTAATGATCAGCGGAGTACTGTGTCCAACCAACGTGGCAATACGTGGAACTCCCGGAACAATACAAATAACTGGGGAAATTCGCAAGGTCAGCGTGGTAATTACTCGCGTCCACGGCGCCAACCACCTAACTATTAACAAATCCGAAATCCGAATCTCGAAATACAAAAAAGATAGATTCACTTCACGTCACGTGTTAGAGCTTCAGAATCACCTTTACACTGAAAAATCAAAACAACATGGTTTTCGAGTTTTAATTTTTATGAGGTTATGTTATATTTAATATTTGTAAAGGCATTGAAGGAGAAGAGTAAGAGGATTATCGTCACTCAGCGAGCCTGGTCAGGTGTGAGCAGGTGTGCTCAGTCCTCTGAAAATCCCTCCAGAGCTATCAACCCAATCCCCGGTGATATCGGGGTAGTAGGCTTGGTCGGAACCGTCAACCGTTAAAGATGGCGAGGGCATTCTCATGTGCCCTTAAGAGAGTTCTCGATATTATATCGGGAGAATTAGGGTGGTACCGCGGGCTATCAAGTCCCGTCCCTTACAAGGACGGGACTTATTATTTTAATAAGGAAAATACATTTGAAAGGCAGAAATTCGAAATACTAATATCGAAATCCGAAATAAATTCGAATCAATATTAATTAACAATTCTTAAAAAGTATTAAGCTCGAATTAACAATTATATAAGGTTTCGGGTTTCGAGTTTAGAATTTGCTTCAAGGAGGTATGACAATGTTCGAACCGGTTAACAGTCGAGTCAATTTCCCTCAATTAGAGGAAAAGGTTCTTGATTTCTGGAAGAAAAACGATATTTTTAATAAAAGTGTAAAGAACCGCGAGGGTAATGAACGGTTTGTTTTCTTTGAAGGACCTCCATTTGCTAATGGAAATCCAGGTATTCACCATGTGCTGGCGAGAGCATTCAAGGATGTCATTGTGCGTTATGCGGTGATGAAAGGGTATTACGTTCCCCGAATCGCGGGATGGGATACGCATGGCCTTCCTGTGGAGCTAGAGGTTGAAAAGGAGCTAGGATTTTCTAATAAGACACAGATAGAGCAATACGGCGTCGAGGAGTTCAACAAGAAATGCCGCGAAAGTGTTTTCAAGTATGTAGGTGAATGGAATGAGATGACCGAGCGCATTGCTTACTGGGTTGACCTCGAACATGCATATAAAACAATGGATAATACCTACGTCGAATCTGTCTGGTGGGCACTAAAACAGATGTGGGATAAAAGCTTTATTTACCAGGGGTATAAGGTTACGCCGCACTGCCCTAGGTGTGGTACATCCTTGAGTTCGCATGAAGTGGCGCAGGGTTATCAAGACGATACTGAAGATCCCTCAGTGTATATAAAATTCCGTACGTATTTGAAATCCAAACAGGACTCGGACGTTTTACGACGTCTGCGGGGGGAAATGGGGGACAAGAAGGTATACCTGCTCGCATGGACGACAACTCCATGGACTTTACCAGGCAATACCGCGCTGGCAGTTGCCGCCGATGCTGAATATGCTGTGGTTGAAGCGGGCGACGAGTACCTTATTTTAGCCGAAGCGCGGTTGATGACTGATTTCAAGAATAATCGTGTTATCGATAGGCTGCCAGGGAAAGATTTGGTAGGAGTTGAATACGAACCGCTTTTTAATCCTCACAAATACGGTATCGAGCGACGCCGCTTCCAGACACGTGCCGATCTGGTAGTGCAAAAACCGGATAATAACCTGACTTATCACGTCATAGCTACCGATTTTGTTTCCATGGAAGACGGAACGGGAATAGTACACGTTGCACCTGCATATGGTGAAGTCGACTTTGGGGCTGGGCAGGAATTTGGACTGGACTTCGTGCATACGGTCGATTTGCAGGGAAATATCATCGGTAGTTATCCATTTGCTGGAAAGTTTGTTAAACAGGCTGACCCACTGGTGCTCGCTGATTTGAAACAGCGGGGTTTATTATTAAAGAGCACCACGATCCGTCATACTTATCCATTTTGCTGGCGCTGCGGTGCGCCTCTGCTTTACTACGCGAAGCAAACATGGTATATCCGCACCACTGCCGTAAAGGATTCTCTTATCACCGGGAACAAAGAAATAAACTGGTATCCGGAACATATAAAATACGGTCGCTTTGGAAACTGGCTGGAGAATAACATCGATTGGGCGTTTGCCCGGGAGCGCTACTGGGGTTCTCCTTTACCAATCTGGGGGTGTGAAAAATGTGGCTCTTCTGAGTGTGTAGGGAGCGTCGCGGAGCTTGAGAACAAACCGGGCATCTCAGGTCTAACAAAACCTGTCGATATTCACCGTCCGTTTATGGATAGAGTAAGCTTTTCATGCAGTAAATGCGGGGGGACTATGAAACGTACCCCCGAGGTCATGGACTGCTGGTTCGACTCCGGTTCGATGCCTTTTGCGCAACTCCACTACCCGTTTGAAAACAGAGACACTTTTGACAGGTCAGTTGGGGTGGCGGATTTTATTTCGGAGGGTGTCGACCAGACCCGCGGCTGGTTTTACAGCCTGCATGCGATTTCTACTCTACTATTCAACCGTCCTTGCTTTAAAAATTGTATTTGCCTCGAGTTGGTTCTCGACAGCGAGGGTAAGAAGATGAGCAAGAGCAAGGGCAACGTAGTCGACCCAATGCAAGTTGTAAAGAAACACGGTGCCGATGCGTTACGCTGGTACTGTTATACATCGGCACCTCCAGGAATGGTACGCCGTTTCGATACCGCCATGGTTGGTGATGTTGTCCGTCAGTTCTCGCTCACCCTCTGGAACGTTTATTCTTTCTTTGTTACTTATGCAAATATTGACAAATATGTTCCGGATCCGGCAAAGGTTGCTGAGCCGTCTGAACTAGACCGCTGGCTGATCTCCGAGCTAAACCAGTTGGTCAAAGATGTTAATACGGAAATGGAGAATTATAATCCGACAGATGCCGGCAGACGGATCGAGGAATTCGTAGATAATCTATCCAACTGGTATGTCAGACGTTCGCGGCGTCGTTTTTGGAAGAGTGAAAACGATACCGACAAGCTTTCTGCTTACAACACGCTTTATCAGTCGTTGGTGACAGTAATCAAGTTGCTGGCGCCGTTTATGCCGTTTGTCGCCGAGGAGATGTACCACAACCTGGTAAGTTCAGTTGATAAAAATGCACCTGAAAGCATTCACCTTATAGACTTCCCAGTTGCAGATGAAAGCAAAATCGACCCTGATTTGTCCATGGATACACGCCTGGCAATGCGCGTGAGCAGCCTGGGTCGCGCGGCAAGAAGCCAGGCTGGTATTAAAGTGCGTCAACCACTGGCTAAGGTGCTTGTATATGTCAGCTCGAATCGCGACCGCGAAGGATTGGAACGTCTTGCCTCCCAGGTATTAGAGGAGTTGAATGTAAAAGCGATCGAGTTTGTTGAATCTGCGGATGAGTTGGGAAACCAGGGCTGCATCCTTTGCACTGAGGGTGGTTTGAGCGTGGGAGTTTCAAAAGAAATCTCTGCCGAATTGCTAGCGGAAGGACTGGCACGGGAAATAGTGCACCGGCTGCAAACAATGAGAAGATCGGCGGGATTTGAGATTGCCGACTACATTACCACTTACTACCAGGGCGATAGCTATGTCAAGCAGGTAATGAGTGATTTTGCGAACTATATCAGACAGGAAACACTTTCAAGACAACTTGAAGAAGTTAAGCCTCCGGAAGGTGCTTACATCGAGACGCATAAGCTTTCCGGGTATACGATCGAACTAGGCGTGAAAAAGCTATAACCAAAATGGCAACAACATTGCATAAAAATGAAGGGTGGGGAAAGCCTCCCCACCCCGAGATCCATTCACTCCGCTCAGGATGACAGCTCGTATCTGGTTGCTTGATTATTCGCGGGCTTAGAATTGATTATCTTGGGCGTTCGATCAAGACCGCAGTGGCTGTATTTTGGCTGCTTCCACGCCAGAAAATTATTTCGGTTGGGACTCCAATTTTTGCTTTATGGATTGCGCGGATGAGTTCGGAAGCTGTATTGATGGTTTGTCCATTAAACCTAACGACGACATCC
>CAYHBE010000039.1:0-8801 GCA_964354765.1 uncultured Dehalococcoidales bacterium
TCTATACTGCCTTCCGGATGTGGAATACTCTCATCTTTGAAAGCACGTACAACATTGATAATAGCGCCAGCGCTGCTAAGCGTGTTAATCAGCTGTCCTCCGATTCCTTTATCCTTGACCAGCCCTTTGATAGAAGCCCCAATATCACTATATGTGATCGAGATAGGAACAGTCCGCTTGGGCTGAAGGATTTTAGTGAGAACTTCAAGTCGAATATCTGATACCCTGGCAGTGCCGATATGTGCTCCCGCTGCCTGAGAGTGTCCTTTATCGCCGGCTGCTCCCATCGTCAGAGCGTTGAAGACCGTGGTTCGTCCGCTTTGCTCCAGTCCAATTATACCTATTTCAATATTCATCGCTGACCGCACTTTTATGTTAAGTCGATATACGTTTCTTGCTTATTCTACACTCTCGCTGAGATGTCTTCAATAGGTACTATTGACACTCCGACCCAATGAATCTACAATCAAGGATAGGCATTAATTCATAGTATAGGATATATTAATGATTTGCCCGACGTGTAAACATCCGATGCTCGTGGTGGAGTATAAGAAGATTGAGCTGGACTATTGTGATAACTGCCATGGTGTTTGGTTCGATTCCGGAGAGCTTGACCTGATGCTTGGTTCAGTTGGTATGGGAGAGACGAGATCTATGCTCGTTGACCTGCTCAAGTCTCCACTAGCTTCAACTAATGAGAAGAAGCGAAAATGTCCTATATGCCGCCGGACAATGAATAAAGTCAACATCGGGGGGACAGAACACGTCCTGATTGACAGCTGCGATAGACAAGACGGGGTCTGGTTTGACGGCGGTGAAGTCGATCATTTGATTAAATTCCTATCGAACAAAGCTCCAGATACATCACATACAAGTCAAGTTTTTCATTTCATGAAAGAGGTCTTCCAGGCTAAATAAATTTCTTCTATTTGGTCGGGAAATTTTAATCTGTTAGTGAAAGGGAGGTAATTAATATGTTGATTGCCCTTGGGATAATCATTGGTATCGTAGTCATTATTTTATTCGGAATCTGGGGAACTTACAACGGCCTGATTAGAGCCCGTATTGCAGTAAAGAATGCATGGGCTCAAATTGATGTGCAGCTCAAACGAAGGTGGGATCTCATTCCGAACCTGGTTGAGACAGTCAAGGGTTACAAGAATTTTGAACGTGAAACTCTTGAAGCCGTCACAAAAGCCAGGACTGCCGCCCAGGGAGCCGCGAATGCCCCTGTCGGCGAAAGGTCAAAGGTTGAAGGCGAACTATCTACCGCCCTTGGACGCTTAATGGTAGTCGTAGAAAGATACCCCGAATTGAAAGCCAACCAGAATTTTCTGGCTCTGCAGGAAGAACTGACCAGCACTGAAAACAGAATCAGCTTCTCAAGACAGGCATATAATGATTCTGTTCTCCAATATAACAATAAAACTCAGCAATTCCCTTCTAACATTATTGCAGGAATGTTTAATTTCAAGAAGGAACAGGAATTCCTGCAGGCGACCGAATCGGAAGCTGAGAGAAAAGCGCCGAAGGTTAGTTTTTAAAAAAATAACAGGATATAAGGCATAACAACAATATTAACCAAGTTTTAATTGTGGTACTCGTGTCTTGGTGATCGCTTATTCCCGTACCAAAGGTTTGAGTTATGTGGGAACAGGTACGTTCTAATCGAATACGTTCCATTGTATTAGTAGCCGCTATGGGTGCATTTTTAGTCGGACTGGGATGGCTCTTGGGTTTTTCCATTGCCGACAATGGCATCGCAGGCGTGATAATTGCCCTGGTGGTTTACGGTTTGTTGAATCTGGTCGCTTACTTCCAGGGTGATAGCATTCTGCTTGGCATTGCGGGCGCACGAAAAATTAAACGAGAAGACCACCCACGACTTTATAATGTGGTCGAGGAAATGAAGATCGCCTCCGGACTCGAGAAAATGCCGGATGTCTACATTATAGATGACAACGCCCTAAACGCATTCGCGACTGGAAGAGATATCAATCACGCTTCAGTTGCCATTACTTCTGGACTATTGCAGAAGCTGAACAGGGATGAGCTGCAGGGTGTCATTGCCCACGAAATCGGGCATGTCAAAAACCGTGATGTCCTCTTAATGGCATTATGCAGTGTGCTTTTGGGGACGATTGTACTTCTTTCATATTACGGTTCTCGAGTGATGCTATTCGGAGGCATGAGCGGCGGCTCTCGACGCAGTTCCAAGAGTAGTGGAGGCGGCGGAGCCGCGATTATTATGGTACTCGCTTTACTCCTGGCGATCTTAGCTCCAATCTTTGCTCAACTTATTTATCTTGCTATCTCTCGCCGACGCGAATATCTAGCCGATGCGTCATCGGCACTGTATACCCGTTATCCGGATGGTCTGGCATCCGCTCTGGAAAAATTGGCAGCATCTAACGAGCCTGTAAAAAGCGCCAACCAGGCGACTGCCCCTATGTACATCGTGAATCCATTTAAGAAAGCCGGACTGCGAGCTAGCGACTGGACAAGCACACATCCCCCAATACAGGAACGCATCCGCATTTTACGAGCGATGGCGGGCAACGTTTCACCTGCCGCTTACGACCAGGCTTACCGGAGCGTAAAAGGCTCCGGGATCGGTTTATCGACATCAAAAGCTGCTCCGTTGGTCGGAGCCGTGGGTATTCGTCCACCCAGTACTGATACGACCCCATTAGAGCCAGCCACCGAAAATGTCAACCGGGCAAGAGAAGTCTCGGACATGATGTATAAACTCGACAATTACCGTGTTATCGACTGTGAATGCGGTACTCGATTGAAAGTACCGCCATCATTACGCGGCAAGACTATCAGGTGCCCGCACTGTGGCCGCACTCATACCGGTTAGAAGCTATCAGCCTATTTGTCTAATAACTGTCCCATCAAGGGATTACTGTTTTCTCGATGTTTTTTTGGCAAACGAGTACAATAGTTGAAGCATGAGCCCAATTAAGGATAACACCGAACGCATTCTTAAAGAGCTACCCTCTGGTGTGCAGCTTGTCATTGCCGGTAAAGGACGGTCGATTCCCGAACTGAGGGAAGCTATCGAAGGTGGGGCGCAAATTATTGGAGATAACTATGTGCAGGATACTGAAATAGTATATGCAGCAATCGGCAACAGGGTTCAGTGGCATTTTATAGGGCATTTACAGAAAAACAAGGTAAAAAGAGCAGTAGAACTATTCGATATGATAGAGACCGTCGATTCGGCGGAACTCGCCCGCGAGATAAACAAGCGCTGTGCAGCTATTAAAAAAATCATGCCTGTGTTGATTGAAGTTAACAGCGCTCGTGAAGTGAACAAGTCCGGCGTACTACCCGAAAATATTATGGCGCTCGCCGGGGAAATCACACAATTACCCAATATCAGGTTAACAGGATTAATGACGATGGGAGCTTCGTCCAGCGATCCGGAAGCGGTGCGTCGATACTTTGTACTAACCCGAAAGCTCTTTGAAGAATTGAAGCATTCGAATCTCTCGAATGTCGAAATGAAGTATTTGTCAATGGGTATGACTGACTCTTATCATATCGCTCTTCAAGAGGGTGCCAATATCGTGAGAATTGGGACCGGAATATTCGAAAATCAAAATTAATGAGTCAAATCTCAAAACCAAAACTAAGAATTCATAGCTTGTTATATTTTCATCCTTCATTTTTTGCTTATTAACTCTGGCTTTGAGTTATGAGTATTGAATTTTGAGTTATCTACGGCACTAGCATCCATATCTCATCCCGCTCTATAATGAGGGTGTAGGAGATTAAGGTCATGGTATCTGAAAAACAAATCCGTAGTGCCCTCGAAAAAGTCATCATTCCTGAGGTTGAACGCAGCCTTATCGATTTGAACTTGGTTAAGAAAATCACTATTAATGAAAGCAAAGTTGAAATCACGCTTTCCGCAACAGCAATAGGACCGGATGTGCAGGAATATGTCACCGCCGGTGTCCAGGCTGCGATGAAACCGTTAAAAATAAACGACGTTAGAGTTGAATATGTAGAGGCTAAGCCCTCTGAGGTTAACGATATCAAACACGTGATCGCCGTGATGAGCGGTAAAGGCGGTGTCGGTAAATCTGTTGTCACCTCACTGCTTGCGATCGCACTCCAACGCCAGGGAAAAAGCGTTGGTATTATCGATGCGGATATCACTGGCAGCAGTATCCCGCGAATGTTTGGGATAAAAAGAAGGCCTCTCGGCTCTGAAACGGGAATCATGCCGGTAGCCACTGACTCTGGAATCTCTGTAATGTCGATGAACCTGCTTATTCCTGCTGAAGATAGCGCCGTCATCTGGCGGGCACCGCTGCTTTCCAGCGCCATTACCCAATTCTGGACGGACGTACTCTGGGGCAAACTCGATTACCTGCTCATCGACCTGCCGCCGGGGACCGCTGATGCGCCGCTGACTGTGTTCCAATCGATTCCGGTGACAGGTGTAATATTGGTCTTCACTCCACAAGGTTTGGTGGAGATGATAGTCAGAAAAGCCGTCAACATGGCACAGAAAATGGAGAAAACCATTCTTGGCGTCGTGGAAAATATGAGCTACTTCTATGTGAAGGAACTTGACCGTAAATACGAGCTTTTTGGCAAGAGCAAAGGTAAATTAATGGCTGAAGCCACCCAATCACCGCTGCTTGCTACCCTGCCCATAGACCCTGAACTTGCTCGCCTCTGTGACGAAGGTGAAATCGAAAAATACAATAGTCCGGTTGTCGACGAGCTTGGAAAAGCAGTCGTTCAAGCTGTCAAGAAAACCGAGGTTAAATCCAAATGAACGAACCACTTGATGAAATCCAGAAGCAGATCTTCGGAAACCTGCGGGAAGTCTATTCCGAAACAACAGTCGACCATGTCCTGCGACCGCGAAACGTCGGCAATCTAAATAATCCGGATGGGTATGCGAGTCTTCACAGCAGCTGCGGCGAAAACATGCAAATATGGCTGAAACTACGCGATAACCGCATCGATGAAATAGGTTACTGGACTGACGGATGTGCCGCTACCATAGCTGCCGGCAGCATGGTCACTGAACTAGCAAAAGGCAAAACATTCAATGAAGCTTTGACAATCTCGGCGCGTGAACTGGCAGACGCGTTGGAGAACTTGCCCGAAGGTAATTTCCACTGCGCTGACCTGGCGGTTAATACTTTAAAAGCAACTCTCAGAGATTGTCTTGCGATGCAGAGAGAACCCTGGAAAAAAGCTTACCGCACTCGTTAACAATAATTTGGAGGTGACTCATGGCGCCAATTGTTTCTATCGTCGGTAGGTCAAAATCAGGAAAGACAACACTTCTTGAAAATCTCATCGTCGAGTTAAAAAAACGTAGCTACAGGGTGGGAACGATGAAACACACCCCGCTTGGAATGACCTGGAGCGACGACGATAAAGACAGCCAGCGTCATATCAAAGCCGGCAGTGAAGCAACCATCATGGTTGCTCCTGACAAGCTCGTCCTGATTAAACCAGTTACCGAAGCTCCAAGTCTTGAAGAAATCGCCCGCCTTTTCGGAGAGGACTGCGATATTATTCTCGCTGAAGGCTTCAAGCAAGGTGATGCACCCAAAATCGAAGTCCACCGGCGTGGTGTGGCGACACCTCTCAAAGATGTGAAGAAACTATTTGCCATTGCCACCGATGAAAAATTGGATAGTAAAGTCAGGCAGTTCGCCCTGGATGATATAAAGGGAATCGCCAACCTGATCGAGGAAGGTTTTATCAAACCGCAGAAAGAACGCCTTCTTTTTTACGTGAACGACGAGTCAATTCCGCTCAGTGCTTTCCCGCGGGATATTATTTCGAATGTATTGTTAGGGATTGCCAACAGTCTGAAAGGTGTGGGTATAATAAAGACCCTGAAAATCTTTCTCAAACGTGATGAGTGATGACCTCGCACGAAGACTACGCATCGAAAGTGCTGGCAGAGACCGCCCGTATCACCCGTGTCACCAAAGCCGGAGAAAAGACCGGGCGCATCCTCATGGTCACCGGACGCGGTGGTACCGGTAAATCGACTTTTACCGCACTTGCCAGCCGGTTTCTCAAACCTCCTCTCCTGCTATGTGATATTGATCCCGACCAGAGCCTCGGAGCAATGCTTGGAGTCGATGTTGAAGCAACGCAAATTACAACAGAGATTGGGAGGGAAGTCCCTCTTAAGACGATCTCCGACCTTACCAGCGATATTGAAGATGAGGATGCGTTGATGGAGCTGGGCGGCGGCGACTTGACGACAAAACTCCCTATGCTCCTGCAGTGGTATGCACAGTACCGCTCCGAAAAGTTCGACCTGATTTCACTGGGACCTAAATGGACTGAAGGCGACTACCGCTCTGCTAATTTCCTCTTTGAATTTATCGTGCCGAACCTCGGGAAAGAATATGCTCATATTGTCATCGATTCACCGGCAGGCTTAGAACACCTCAACCGCCGCGTAGTCGGTAAAGTTAATGATTTGTTTATAGTAGTCGATCCATCGGCTAAGTCACTCAAACACATCGAGCGTGTGAAGAAAATCACCAGTCAGGTCGGTATCAAATACGAGCATCTCTACATTGTTGGCAACCACGAATTTGATAAGACTGCAGAGCAAATGTTCTCAGGTGCGGGAAATTTCCTGGGCAGTATGGCATTTGATAAACACGTGCGGGAATACAACCTCAAAGGTAAATCATTGTGGGAGCTGCCGGCTGATTCTCCTGCATGCGTTTCGGTCAGAGACATATTGGTCCAAGCTTGCATCAAGGTACAATAACATTCCGATTTGTTTGCTACTTGTCACTTGAGCCTTACTACTTTTCATTTGTTCTCCCTCTCATCCGCCAAAAAGCGCAAGTATAAGTCCTCTTTACCAATTTCCATCGACACGTTATAATAGTCTGACATTGTTGACTTTTACGAGGAGGTATCGATAGCGTGGTCACGATTTTTGTTGCCTCTCTGTCCAGCGGAGCTGGTAAAACTGCCATCTGCGCCGGTCTTGGAAAATATTTAATGAACCAGGGCAAAAAGGTAGGTTACCTCACTCCTGTAATCGGGAAAGGTAATGCCAAAGCGGACGCCTCCTTTATGAAAGAAGTCCTTTCACTTCCTGAATCGCTCGATTTTATCTGTCCTAATTTCGAGAGCGAAAATCAGCTCGCTGCCAGTATAAAGAAACTAATCGACGTAGTGTCCGGCGGGAAGGATGTGGTCTTAGTAGAAAGTTCCGACACGAACGCTGCCAAAGAAGCGTCTGCGAAAGTCATTCTCGCAGTCACTTATGAAGAACTGACAGGTAATAAGGCTATACCCGCCTACAAAATTATCGGGCAGCAGGCAGCCGGTATCGTGATCAATAAAGTCCCAACCAGCCAATTGCATGATGTCTGGACCGACAAAGCGCCATCAATGAGAGAGGCGGGTGTGAATGTTCTCGGCGTTCTTCCTGAAGACAGGGCATTATTAATTTTCAATCTTGACGAACTAGCCAGATTAATCGATGGGAACTTTGTAAATGGAGCCGAGAAAGCCGATGAGATTCCCGCCAGCTTTATGCTGGGTGCCATGACTGTAGATTCCGGACTCCCCTACTTCAACAGAATGTCGAACAAAGTAGCCATAGTCCGCGGCGAACGCCCTGACATGCAAATATCTGCCTTGTATACGTCCACCCTTGCCATCGTAGTAACCGGCGATCATGCAATGATTCCGCAGGTTAAAAATCTCGCCGAAGATAAAAAAGTACCTGTCATCCTTACCAAATACGACTGCACTACGGTCGCTAATCGGATTGAGGAAAGCATATTAAAAACGAGGTTCCATCAAAAACGCAAGGTAGACAAGATACTGGATTTAATGTCCAAGGGCTTCGACTTCCAGTTGCTTTCCAAGACCGCTGGCATATAAAATTACCCCGTGATGAACAAAGTTTACACCAGTCCCGCTTCTGCTGTGGCTGATATTCCTAACGGCGCAACTATTATGGTCGGGGGATTTGGAGTCACCGGCGTCCCATTCAATCTCATCAAAGCCCTCGCCGACAAAGGCTCAAAAAACTTAACCATCATATCTAATAGCGGCGGCGGTAGGCTGCCCGATCTCGACCTTTCCCTGGTGATGAAAAATGG
Organism: uncultured Dehalococcoidales bacterium; assembly: GCA_964354765.1. Classification (GTDB taxonomy): domain Bacteria; phylum Chloroflexota; class Dehalococcoidia; order Dehalococcoidales; family Fen-1064; genus JAURWL01. The sequence goes on from CAYHBE010000039.1 coordinate 8,133, forward strand.
ACAGGCGAAGAAGCTTATTACTACCTATCCCGTTTATACAGATCGCTTTACTGCCTTCGAAGAGCGCTTTCTCAAGGGCGAAATTGAGATGGAAATGGTACCCCAGGGCACTTTCGCGGAGAGAATTCGGGCTGGTGGAGCAGGCATACCCGCCTTCTATACACCGACCGGAGCAGGTACTAAACTAGCTGAAGGAAAAGAGATACGCATCTTCAACGGTAAACCTCATGTTCTGGAGCACGCTTTACGTGCCGATTTCGCGCTCATTCGAGCTTACAAGGCTGATACATCAGGAAACCTTGTATACCACCGAGCCGCGCGAAATTTCAATCCAGTCATGGCAACTGCAGCCGAAATCACGATTGTCGAGGTGGCTGAAATTGTTGATGCCGGGCAGCTCGACCCGGAAGCTATTGTCACACCGGCAATATACGTCGACCGCATCGTAATCGGAGAGAAACATGAAATCCGGTTTGACTAGAGAGCTTATTTGCCTGAGGGTGGCTAAAGAATTTCATAACGGAGATTATGTAAACTTAGGTATTGGCTTACCTACCCAGGTCTCTAATTTTATCCCTGAAGATTTAGAAATCACTCTTCACTGCGAAAACGGCATGCTCGGATACTGAAGGATCGCCCAGGGAGACGAGATCGATCCTGAATTGGTGA
>CAYHBE010000040.1:0-8799 GCA_964354765.1 uncultured Dehalococcoidales bacterium
CAATGATATTATACGGACTGAGAACGAAATCATCAATGGTGCCGTCTAGATTAATAGCCGTTTCCACAGAAGTAACCGCAAGGACAGGCAACCTTTTTTCATCTCGAAGGTAATGGTAAAAAAACTTATTTTCTTGCGCATCGCTAACCTCAGCGACAACCACATCAAACAGGCGTATATTCACTTGCTGTAAAGCAACATCTACATTGTTTACTGTATGGCATAAGAAATTATACTGGCTAAGGTCGGAGGCCAGTTTACTTGATGCTCCATTCTCTTTTAATAAAATTAGTATCCTGGACATGGCGTACCTCAATAAGTCAAGGGACTGCTTAGCTCTGATTTTACCTTATCATAGTCTATCAATTTTTGGAACTCAATCAGTCCGCTCTCACTATTGTTTTCTATCTCAATGCCTGCTTCTCTGACCGCCGCTAAAGGGTTCAGTCCGTCAAGAAATACCAATCCAGCTCGATTAAAGCCGACCGGTAATTGGCAAACCGGCTCGCCGGAATTGCCTAAACGGTAAACACCTCCTATACCTACCTCTTTCATCTCGGCCAATATTTTACTCACTAAGACTCTTGATGAAGAAGAAATTTCGCGGAAATCAGCTATAATCCTACCTCTGCCTGTTTGAATGGCTTCTCTAACGCTAGTCATCCCGGCACGGATGTATTGCTCTGAAGGGTCAAGAGAGGTGCCGCTGTAGTTAATGATTGCCACGAAACGTTCATGCTGCGGATTCCTCAGTTCTAATAAGCCACCGAATTTTGATACGATGGGTACGCCTAATTTTGAAAGAACTCCGTTGAATACGACGCTGCATACCGTGCCGATGCCAATTTTCCCTTCGGGAACGACGATTGAACCAAGTTTTTCGCCCTCATGGGCGACAGCGATAAACTTACTGACGCCGAAGCCGGCTTCTAAAACCTCGCATATGCAAGTCATGGCATCTCTAAATTTATTCTTGTCGATCAACGAAGAGTTTATAGGAACAAGTCCACAACGCTTCTGTGGATTAAAAGTAGTTTGGAAAGCAAGTGTCTCCAATCTTTCCAGGGCAAAGCCAACGTGTCCCCCAGCAAGAGCCATTTTGAGTTCTTCAAGTCCTTTAGGGGTCAACATTCTACCATCATGGATAAATGATTGAGTGTAACCACGAATATCGGTAATACGGAAGTGGTATCTTACAGAACGCGCACTCAGGGTAATTCCGAATCTCTTTAACTCCCGGGAGACGATCGTCGACCCAAGCGGTTCGGAAGATTCGCTTAGCACCTTAAGAATAGGGATTATTCGCTTATCAGTATCCTGCAAGTCGCTGATCATTACCGATATCCTGGTGTGTCATTTTTAATAATTAATCATCATCCAACATTGTTGATACCATGTGTGCGTTCTTGGGTAGGTTAGGTTGTGCCAGTGAAGATTTAGCCGATAGGACATCAAGTTTGACTGCCTGTACTTTTCGGTAAACGTCGGAATAATGGCTTCTCACGCCATTAATGGTCAGGAGGTCATCCAGCTTTATATTAAAGAGTCGTTCATTTTCCTTTAAATAGGGAATTATTAAATGCCAATCCGCCGGGCTCAATGCAACAATTTCACCGCCGTTAAGCTGCTCGCCAACCACTTTCTTCTCGGGATCGCGCAAGTAAATTGCTCCGCCTGATGCGAGGGAAAACAAATTTGAGCCTGGACAGGGAGTATCCTGAAAGACTATTTTTCCGTCACGGTCAAAACCGATGCCGTTCATAATAACAAAACCGCCGCCATTCAGAGGATCACCAGCCATGAATGACTCTGCCAGATAGTCCAGGCATGTGCCATTAATCACGACGCGAGGTTTCCCAACTGCATTGATTAAGGGGCGGCCAGCAGCATTGCCCATTACGTAAACCTCACCGCCCTTAGAACCATACATGAATGTTTGCCCAACATCACCGAAGATGACGAGTTTACCCCTTTTCATAATTTGTCCTACCTGATCCTGGGCGTTACCATGAACATAAATTTCAAGGCCATCGATCCCAGAAGCGAGGTAGTCGCCTGCACTATCATAAACATCTATTCTTACATCATCTGAATCACCTGATAATCCGCAACCGCAGAAACGCTGCCCTTTATAACCGTAGGCGATGAATTGTTTCCATCCTATCTTGTAAGCCGCGACAATAAAACGGGCATCGCAGTCTTCTCCTTCGGGAGGGAATTCTTGCGCATTCAATACGAGAATTTTTTCATCGACTTGCGGCGGACGTAGATTGTGACGGTTTGTCCAGTCAACGTATTTGTATGCACTTTGAAGACTGGTTTCTATCTTTGGTACATTTTGAAAAATATCGGTCAGGCTTTCTCTGACAATATGGAGTACATTACTGCGTTTGTTGTCTCCTAGAGGCAGACGAATATCATTTATGTAAGTCAGAATTTCGATTGCTTGCGCACGGGAGATCTCATTAACAGAGGCGTGTTCAGTCAATTCCTGGCAGAAGCTTCGGATTGTCTCATAAGACCAATTTTTCAGGTTATCTCTAATAAAATTCTTGAGTTCAGAAGGACTTGTCTTCTGTATGTCTAATTTTATTTTCTCCGTTGGTTTGGTGTGGACAAGAGAATTTTGGTTTATGCTGTCAGTTGTCTTTATTACCTCGCCGAATTTATTGGTACAGATAAGTTCTTTAGAACCATTCCCTTTCGCTGAATCTCTCACAGTGAAAATAAAGGCACCGCCATCAGTGGCACTGCCGCCTCGTGCATTCCAATATCGATCAGCAACAGGACAAAACCTGCTGTCCTCAGACGAGAGACTACGCAGTGTTGCATCGATCGCCTGTTTCTCGGAGCAAATCAGTCCAATCTGTACTTCGCCGTCCTGCATGGCGAATACCTGCGGCCGCAACATCGCGGTGTCTGTAATGCCCATTAGTTGAAATTGTTTCTTATAAACATCATTACGCGCGATGATGAAAAACCATGGTCCATCAGGAGATCCATGAATATGGCTGCGCTGAATTTGCCGGTAAATCTTCTGTTTGTCCGAAGGTAAAGAATCAAAGTCATGTTCCGTAGTAGGAGCCATCGCTTCGATGATATATTCCAAAGGATAACTGAAATTACGGTTCCATAAGTCAAAGAGTTGTATTGAAACCTCGGTATCGGTAAGAAACTGTTGGAAAATATTGTATTGTTTCAGGTATTCGGTAATCGAGTGGTAGTTGGCAAAATCGCCGTTATGTACCAGGGCTTCATCTAATCCGGTGAAAGGATGGGCGCCGCCAGGATGCCAAACACGCCCTTTCGTCGGGTAGCGTTGATGTGCAATCCAGCCGTGAGCTTTTAGGTTGTCCAGCAAATAGTATTTCGCCACCAGTTCGGCATATCCGACAATTTTAAGTATCATGATATTGCGGCCATGGGATAGAACAAAAGCTTGCTTTTCACCGAGTGAGGCATAGAATTGTTGATTTAGGCGATAGGAATTTTGATATATGAACTCATCTTCTGCATGGCGTGGATCCAGGTTGTGAAGTTGGTTTTTTTCTATGAAATGCTCAAGTGCATCTTTTTTCACTCGAACAAAGTAGCGCTGGACATCAGGCGGTTTAACATCCAAACCTTCAACTTCTCTATAGTCGTCTACGGTTGGAATACGGCTGGTCTTATGCACTGTGAAGCACGGTTCGATAAATTCCTTTTCAACCGAAGGCAAGGCCGTAGGATCGAGCAGGGCAACCTGCAGCATATAGTGGGTATCTAAAATTTCCTGTGTAACTCCGATATCGTCTGCACAGAGACCAACGGCGGCGATGCCTCCACCTTTGCCATTACCGCGGTTATGCATTTGCACCGAAGGTTCAAAAATATGGCGGCCACTGACAGGAATAGACGCAATGAAGCCCGTCACGCCACAGCCCCCTTCTTCAGCTGCTTTTTTACCATCAACAGAGTGGGGTAGTTTCGCTCGGGAGACGGTTATCTCATCCAGCATTTCACTTACATTTTGCACGTGTTTATACCCTACAAAATTAATTTCTTTTTTGGAGCAGGTTGATATTTTATCCGCTCATCTTCGTCAAGATAGTCGAGGTGCACCAATAAATCAGAACGACCTACTAATTCCTTTATACTCCTCAAACCGTATTGCCGAAGAATTTCACACCATTGCTTTCGCCATGCCATATACATGTTGACCAGTCTCTGTTCTGCCCATTCTTCTTTAATCTCGTAACCAAGTTCAGCATCGGTGGTGGCAATACTGCGGGCACAACCGCGGCCGCTCTCGCAATTACTGCAGCGTACGCACTCCATCGCGACTAAGTCCGCCGTTCCGATAACACACCCATTGGCACCCAAAGCAATTGCTTTTGCCACATCCATGGCGTTACGAATACCTCCGCTTGCCATCAGACATAACTCATCGCGGACTCCTTCAGTCATCAAGAACCGATGGACTTTCGGGATAGCATATTCGATTGGCATCGCAATGTTTTTCTTGGCGATATCGGGGGCTGCGCCTGTTCCGCCGTAACTGCCGTCAAAATGAATAATATGAGCACCGGCGTAATAGCTGCCAACTGCTACCATATCAGAATCAGTAGGAGTAGAAACCTTAACCGATACTAACGCCTTCGGATTTATCTCTTTTATCCAGTCGACGTGTTTCTTGTGGTCTTCTACGGAATAAACACTGTGAAAAGGAAATGGTGAAAAGAGAGAATTGCCCATGACGGTCTCTCGTAGCTTGGCGACTTCGGGGGTGACTTTATCACCTAAAAGATGTCCCCCAAGACCCGGTTTGGCTCCCTGGGCGTATTTAAATTCTACTACCGGGGCATATAGTATCGTCTCTTCTCTAACACCAAAGAGTCCGGTGGCTACCTGCGTAATGATGTTATTCCTGTGAGGCACAAATTCCTTGGGATAACCACCTTCCCCGGTACAGGTAAGTGTATTTAGTTTTTCGGCAGCGCGGGCTCTTCCTACTAAAACTGGAAGAGCAGTCGAACCGAACGACATCCCGCCGCCATAACATGGTAATGATAGTACCCTTTCCGGTCGACCATCATGTCGTCGGTTCAATAGCAGGCTGGTATCAATTTCTTCATCTGGAATATCGAGGTAATCTTTCGGATCGGGAATCCTGAAGCGGATTTTGTCGAATCCACCGCCGGAGTAACCCAGGCTATATTCAAGATCAACTGACGGTAAATTACCGGTTTCTGCCATGTACCAATGCGCCAGAATCATCTCTGCCGACCATCGGTAATCTCCGATGGTCTCCATTATTGGATTAAGACGCAGCGTTAAGGCATGCTGTGGACATCTTTTTACGCAGAAAAAGTCGTTAGCTTCACATTGATAACCGATACATCGGTAATCAAGCGGGCGGATCGGCTCGCTGTAATTTTCGTATCTCAGATGAACGCCATATGGACACAATTCAGCACATAGACCGCACGAAATACAACTAGAGTTCCTCCTCACCACGTATTTACCGATAGGATTGCGGTAGCGGGACGGGGTTATTATTGTCTCAGGTAGCCCCGAGTTCTTATTGAGCACCGCATGCGTCGCATTTCTCATTATTAATATCCAATCCCGGTTACTTTTCTCGTGCCGAATACAGGGGAAAAACTGTCTCTCTCCAGATCATCAAACCACATCGACCTGCCCACTTCTCCGCGTATCCGTCGAGCTTCCCGGATTCCAAAGGCACCCATTACCTCAAGAAGTTGATTGTGCCATGCACCCATGAGGTTTGTTATACGTTGAGCACCCCACTCCTGTTGCACTTCCTCTAACTTTACCGGGCATGATTTGCCATCCTTACATCGGTAACACAGACGACATTCCAATGCGATAAGCAGGGACAAATCGACCGCTACCGCATCAGCGCCGCAAATAAGTGATTTGGCGACATGCTCTGCCATGGCAATTCCGCCTGAAAATATTAAATTTACCCTAGACCTTATGTTGTTTTTTACCAGTTCGAGATGAATTTCTCGTATCATGTCTTTCAGGTAGCGCGGATTGTTTGCATCAAGTTCACGGCCGTTTTCACTCCCGTAGAAGTGAATAGTGTCGACTTCTGTTTGTGCCAGTTCAAGTGCTAGTTTACTCGCCTTGCTGTCAAGGGGTATTCCAACGGAAATAATTAAACCTGGTTTGATCTCTCTCAACCTGGTAAATTCATTCTCAATAGCTGGGGAATAAGCAAGCTCTACCATCTGACTCTTACGAATAATTTCAAAGTATTTGTAGTAGTTGGATGCCGTGAGGCGTGGTACCAGACTACTGGAAAATTCTGATAATGCAGATGTATAATTTTCTGGATCAATAAACATAAGGGTACCCACTTCGCTGGCTGAACGAGCCATTGATAGTAGAACCTCTTCACTGAGAATGCCAAATGCAGGTTGTTGAAAAGTCACCGGGAGCGGTATTTCGAGGATCGGAGGGGATTTTGTAATAAGGGACATGTCCTCAGCAAATTTCAGTTTCATTGGCCGGCGTGAGAGTTCTACCATGGTATTGATATATTCTCGTCCATGGATACCGTCTCTCGTTGGCCGAACAATTTCCGACATATCGGTCCAGATAGAATCAAAGCCTTCTCCCGAGAATGGTCCTCGATAGCCGGCGCCCGAAACTGGGATATTGCCTGTATGAGCTTGTGCCCATGTAGAATTGATAATGCCGGGCGTCCAATAATCATCTCCTAAAGTCCGGTATTCAGGGTTGATGGACATAGAGAAAATACCCTTGGTGCACTCCTCAACACAGCGGTAGCAACTCTTGCAAGTGTATAGGTACTGCGGTTCGTACATGTTGCTCCAATGCAAGAAATTGTCCTTAAAAATGTTGTAGACGCATCGTTTCCGTACGCATAACCGACAGCTACCGGCGCAGTTTTCACGGAATTCCACTGTAGCGTATTTGCCTACTGGTGGAAACCGGGGTGCGGCATTTTTAGCATGAATCGCATATTTTTTAGGCATGATAGCCTCCGAATTAAACCATTCAACGGGGAAAAAGACCGGCGGCTTTTACTATATCGGATACTTTTTCTTCCCATTCAATCGCCATGATGTGAATTCCGTGTAAACCTTTGATTTGCCGTAATTCTTGGATCGTTTCCAGGCAAATTTTGAATCCCTCGTCTGACGCTTTCCCTTTCGGAGCGCCTTCCATCCTCTTGATAATAGAGTCCGGCACACTCATACCAGCCACCTTGGTTGCCATATACTTAGCCGCTCTTGCCGATTTCAGCGGCGTGACACCGGCCAAAATATGTGCTTTCTCGGTTATTCCCTGTTCACGAGCCAGTCGCATCCATTCTTTGAACCGTTCCATGTTAAACACGCACTGTGTTTGGATAAAGTCCGCCCCGGCGGCGACTTTTTTAGCCAGGCGAAGGACACGGAATTCGAAAGGGTCAGCGAAGGGGTTTTCCGCTGCTCCGATAAACATTTTAGGTGCTGTGTCAAGCTCAAACCCGCTTAAATCTTTACCTTCATCACGCATTTTATTTACGGTATGAATTAAGTGCATGCAATCGATATCCCAGACATTCATGGCTCCAGGTTCACTACCGAAGGTTTGATGATCGCCTGAGAGACAAAGGATATTGCGTATCCCGAGAGAATATGCCCCCAAAATATCCGATTGTAATGCAATGCGGTTACGGTCTCTAGTCACCATCTGCATGACTGGTTCGATACCCATCCCGATCAGATGAGCGCAAGCAGCGATACTGGACATCCTGACTATTGCCGTTTGATTGTCGGTCACGTTGACAGCATCTACATAGCCTTTGAGAAGGGTGCCTTTTTTATTTATGACTTCAGCGTTAGCTCCCCGGGGGGGACCGCATTCAGCCGTGACGGCGAATTTCCCTTGAGATAAGACCTCGTACAATTTGCTGGGTTTCATATAATATGGTCCTCTCTAACTAATTTCCTCGGTCCTCCTGCTTGACTGCTGCGCCAATCTTTCGGTGGAACATAGGTGATGAGTCTATCCATTTGACCAAATGATTTAGACCGGTCGATAATGAGCTGCCAGGCGCAGTCAATTTCTGCATTAACTTCACATTTTCCGTTCTGCGAACCGCCGCACGGACCATTCAACAGCTTTTTTGAGCATCGGCTAATAGGGCAGATTCCTGCAAAAATATCAAGTAAACAATTGCCGCAGCCCAGGCATTGTTCAGTGAAAAGTCCTTGTTTTTCCAGTACACCGATGAAAGTTGTGTTAACTCCCGGCAACACCGGAGACTTGGCGAATCGATTGGCTATCATCTGAACGCCTGCGCCACAAGCTAAAGACAATACCGCATCATTCCGTCCAATAGCAGGCGCGGCTTCTTTGACAAACTCATCTTCACATTGGCGCTCAATGGTAAGCTCCTCAATTTTGATATTGATGTCATCCTTCCTGAAAGACAAGCGCAGCGCCGATGCCAGGATAGCTACCTCATCTTCACCCCCAGCAAAGCATGTCTTAAAACAGGTTCCGCAGCCGAGGATAAGAAGTTTGGAGTATGCAGATACCTTGTCCTTTATCTCTGCGAGAGATTTCTGCTCACCAACTATCATGTTTCACCCCGATGTTAATTAAGCCTAGATATTGTTTGGCAGTGTAGCTAAATTGTCTGTGATCTGAAAGATTGCATGGTTAAGAGCATTCTGGTCTCCTTGCGGTACATAAAAGATTTCCAATCGCCGACCGTCAAGCCCTATTTCATCCAATAATTTTTTCATCTGGGCAACCCTCTTGCCGGCTCTAATG
>CAYHBE010000041.1:0-8759 GCA_964354765.1 uncultured Dehalococcoidales bacterium
AGCGGATAAAGTTTTAATCGAGGAATATCTAACCGGTCGGGAGATGAGCAATTTTGTTTTTACTGATGGTAAAACGGTGCTGCCATTTGTCTCGGCTTGCGATTATAAAAGAGTTTTTGACGGAGATAAAGGACCGAATACCGGCGGTATGGGAAGCTACAGCCCGCCGGTCTTTGATAGCCATGCTTTACAGAAAAAGGTAATTGAGACCGTGATGGAGCCTGCCGTTAAAGCGATGGCGCAAGAGGAGAGACCTTACAGGGGAGTGCTCTATGGCGGTTTAATGATAGCCAACAACGAGGCGAAAGTGTTTGAGTTCAACTGCCGTCTCGGTGATCCAGAGACGCAGGTGATTTTACCCCGACTCAAAACTGACCTTATCGATATTATAATGGCAGTCATAAAAGGAAAGTTGAATCAAATAACAATCGAATGTTCTGATGACGCGTGTGTGGGTGTAGTCATGGCATCGGGAGGATACCCGGGAAGTTATAAAATTGGTTTTCCGGTTGAAGGTCTGCATGATGTAGATAAAGATGTCCTGATCTTTCATGCGAGCACGAAAGTGGGATCCACACCGTGGGAAGTGCTCACAAACGGTGGTCGGGTGCTGACGGTAGTAGCTACAGGCAAAACAATCGCTGAAGCTCGTGCAAAGGTGTACAACAATATATCCAGGATAAAATTCGAAGGTGCCCACTACAGGAAAGATATCGCTTTGTTTAAGTAAAAATAAGAAATTTTGGGGGATCATATGCCAACCGTAGGTGTAGTCATTGGCTCAAAGTCCGATACTGAAGCTGTGCAGCCAGCCTTGGATATACTAAAAGAGCTGGGTATTGATTACGAAGTAAATGTTATCTCTGCGCACCGAACTCCTGAAAAAGCCCGGGAGTACGGACAAGCTGCACGGCAGCGTGGGCTGGAAGTCATTATCGCGGCTGCCGGCGGCGCTGCACATTTACCCGGCGTCATGGCTAGTTGGACTACGATTCCAGTCATTGGAATCCCCCTGCCTGGCGGTGAGCTCAAAGGCGTTGATGCTTTATACTCGATCGTCCAGATGCCGGCGGGTATTCCAGTCGCGTGTGTCGCTGTTGGGTTAGCAGGCGTAAAAAATGCTGCATATCTGGCCGCTGAAATTCTCGGATTGAAATATGAGAAAATAAGAAAGGCTTACGACGATTATAGGAAAAAATTGCAAGGAGACGGAAAATGATTGATCGGTATTCCCGTCCCGAAATGAAGCGCGTCTGGTCTGAAGAAAATAAATTTCAGAAATGGCTTGATGTTGAAATTGCTGCCTGTGAAGCATGGGCGCAGCTCGGCGAAATTCCCCGCAGCGCGATTCCGAAGATAAAAATGGCTCGTATCAATCTGAAGCGAATGAACGAGATTTTGAAAGAAACTCATCATGATGTAACTGCTTTCTTAAATATGATCGCCGAAAGCCTTGGGGATGAGTCGCGATTTATACACATGGGCATGACTTCTTCCGATGTCATGGATACGGCGTTAGCTCTACAAATGGTCGAAGCGTCCGATATTTTGCTTGAAGATATAAGAGAATTAAGTCTTGTTATTGGAGAGAAAGCCATTCAGCACAAATATACTCCCCAGACCGGAAGGACGCACGGTGTACACGCAGAGCCGATTACCTTCGGATTGAAGCTGGCACTATGGTTTGACGAGATGAATCGCAACCGGCAGCGTCTCCAGGAAGCGAAGAAGATAATTGCCGTCGGAAAAATTTCAGGCGCAGTTGGAACTTACGCAACACTCAGGCCAGAGCTCGAAGAAAAAGCTTGCGCTAAACTTGGACTATTGCCGGCGCCAGTTTCCAACCAGATTATCCAGCGTGACCGGCACGCTCAGTTTGTCACGACCCTTGCGATTGTCGCCGGTTCTTTGGAGAAATTCGCGACCGAAATCAGACACTTGCAGAGGACCGAGGTTCGTGAAGCAGAAGAACCTTTCAGCCTTGGCCAAACCGGCAGCTCGGCAATGCCGCATAAACGCAATCCGGAACTCTGCGAACGGGTGTGCGGACTGGCAAGGCTCATACGCGGATACTCAGCTACCTCCCTGGAAAATATAGCCCTGTGGCACGAACGTGATATCAGCCATTCATCTGCAGAGCGAATTATTCTCCCCGATGCATGCCTTGCTTTAGACTACACGATATCGATTTTTACAGGCGTGATGAAAGGCTTGCTCGTTTACCCCAGGAAGATGCGTCAGAATATGGATATTACGCGAGGTTTACTTTTCTCACAAAGGATTTTGCTTGCCCTTATCGATAAGGGGATGAACCGCCAGGATGCATACAAAATAGTCCAGCGAAATGCGATGAAGACATGGATGGAAAACAAGAAATTCCTGACGCTGTTGAAATCTGATGCTGAAGTCAAAAAGATCCTCCCCGAAAAAGAGGTCGAGGCACTATTCGATTATAGTTATTACGTGCGATATGTGGATGATATTTTTAATCGGCTCGGACTCACAGGAAAGCAGTGGATAGAGAGACTTGAGCGTGGAAATAACGGCTAAGTCATCTTACTTGTAATGGACATCAGAAAATATAACCAGATTGCCTGGGATAACGAGGTTAAAAGGGGGAACAAGTGGACAATCCCTGTAACTTCGGAAATTGTGAACGAAGCACGGCATGACCATTGGCAAATAAAATTAACTCCAATCAAATACGTGCCACGAAATTGGTTCCCACCGGTTAGCAGCTTGGATGTTCTTTGTCTTGCTTGTGGTGGTGGACAGCAAGGTCCCGTGTTGGCGGCAGCTGGCGCTAACGTAACTGTTCTTGACAATTCTCCTTTGCAGTTGGAAGGTGATCATTTCGTGGCTGAGAGAGACTCGCTTATCATTCATACAATCGAAGGTGATATGCGGGACCTCAGCTGTTTTGCGGATGCCAGTTTTGGGCTGATATTTCATCCAGTTTCAAACACTTTCGTACCAGATGTACTCAAGGTATGGAAAGAAGCTTTCCGGGTTTTACGAAAAGGTGGCGTGTTATTGTCAGGATTCATGAACCCTGCCGTTTATCTTTTTGATTGGGAACTGGCGATGAGTAAGGGAGAATTGCGGGTAAAATATAAACTTCCCTATGCGGATGAAACTGATCTGGATGGAGCAGAGAAACAAAAAAAGATAGCAAAAAGCGAACCAATGGAATTCAGTCATACGCTTGACGACCAGATTGGAGGACAACTAGAAGCTGGATTCGTAATTTCCCATTTTTTTGAAGATAGACAGGGACCGGACGAAAGAGATCCGGTCGCTCCATACATGGCTACCTGCATCGCTACGCGTGCTATAAAGTTGTGATATCATTTTTAGTGAGACACATCTTCAATGTACACGCTGAAAATTCTTCCCAACCTGTATCAAATAACTATTCGTTATGCCAACATCTTCCTGATTGTTGAGAAAAACTTAACGCTCATCGATACTGGATTTGCCGGCAGTACGCCTTTGATTGTTGATTTCATTCATAGGCTGGGGCGGAGGCCCGATGAAGTCAGTCTGATTATCTTGACGCACAATCATCTTGACCACACTGGCGGGTTGGAGAAATTACGGAAAGTTACCACAGCAAAGGTCGCGGCACATCACAACGATGTGTTTATCCCTGAAAAGACAATACCATATCCCGCCGGGAATATCGTCGGGCTCTTGTTACGGACACCCGGTCTGTCCTCCTTCAGGCGAAAATTTGTGATCGAATCCGCTGGGGTAGATAGAGTGTTAGAGGGTGGAGAAGTCTTTGATGTTCTGGGAGGTTTACATGTTGTCCCGACTCCGGGACACACCGCCGGATGTATCAGCCTTTATGCGCCAAGATATAAGTTACTTCTGATTGGCGATGCCTTGAATAAACGGGGGGATTTATTACGCTTGCCATTGAAAACTGTCAGCACAGATGTTGAAGTAGCCAAATCTTCCATTCGCCGCATGGCTGACATGGATATTGATATATTATGCGTGGGACACGGACGTCCGATAATGCATCACGCGAGCGCTAATTTACATGCGTTGGTAAAACGTTTGAGGCTGTAATTCTAATCCTCAATGAGAAATCAGTCGATTGACACTCCCGAGAGAGTTTTTTATAATTAACATAATGTTAAGAGTAATCACAGGAACAGCAAAAGGAACGCTATTAAAAGTTCCGGATATTGCCGGTGTACGGCCTGCCACAGACCTTGTCCGCGGCGCCATTTTTTCGATTCTAGAAAATCTTAATGGTGAATGGTCGCGAGTATTGGACTTATTTTCGGGCAGCGGGTCATTGGGGATCGAAGCGTTGAGTCGGGGAGCAGACTGGGTAGATTTTGTTGACCGTGAGCGCAGGTGTTGTGATATAATCAAACAGAACCTTGTCAAAACCAGGTTGGCGGAAAAGGCGCATGTTTATTGCAGTAGTGTAGCCAAGATTCTTACCTTCTTGGATAAACCTTATGACATTGTCCTGATTGACCCGCCGTATAAAGACAAAACAATTGGAGAGCTATTAGAGCAGTTAGCGAAATCGAAGCTGGTTGAAGTCCATACTATTGTTGTGATAACGCACTCGTCTCGTTTCGCATTGGGTACAAGTTACGGAAGCCTTCAATTGATAAAAGAGCGACGCCATGGTGACAGCACCATTTCAGTATACCGGAGGGAGTAGTAATGAAGATCGCGGTGTATGCAGGTACGTTTGACCCCATTACCAATGGGCATCTTGATGTCGCAACAAGGGCTGCGAAGCTATTTGACAAGGTATATGTTGGTGTCTATGACAGCCCAGGAGGAGCTCGTTCAGCTTCGTCGGGAGCAGCCAATGCTGGGAGGGGGCTCCTTTTTTCTACTACCGAGCGCGTAAAAATGGCGAAAGAAGCTACCAAACATATTGACAATATCGAGGTGGTTTCATTTAAGGGACTTATCGTCGATTTTGCCAAGAAAATGGGTGCGCAGACAATTGTCCGCGGTTTGAGAGCTGTTACCGACTTTGAGCGTGAGTTTGAGACAGCCCTTATGAATAAAAAGCTATGCCCCGAACTCGAAGTTATCTGCCTGATGGCATCACTACAGTACCAGTTCCTTTCAGCAAGTCTTTTAAAAGAGGTAGCGAGTTTAGGCGGAGATATTAACGGTATGGTGCCTGATAATGTGAAAAAAGCATTGGTCGCCCGGTTGCATGTAAAGAAAATCAAGTAAAATAATAGTAGAACCTGTCAAGGAATAAAGGAGGAAACCATAAATGGCTTACAAGATCACCGATGAATGCATCAGTTGCGGAGCGTGCGAAGCTGAGTGCCCGAATCAGGCTATCTCCGAAGGCGATTCGATCTATAAGATTGATCCCGATAAATGTACAGAATGCGTCGGCGCGCATGATACTTCCAAATGTGTCGAAGTGTGCCCAGTAGATGCATGCAAACCCGATGAAGCTCACAAAGAGACGAAAGAACAGCTTCAGGCAAAATACGACAAAATGCATGCCAAATAGTCGCTAGAAGAAAATCGTATACAACAAAAGCTCATCTGAAAATCTCAGTTTATGGATTCGTTTCGGATGGGCTTTTTGTTTTCAACGTATTCCAGGTTTTACACAAAAGCAGCATGTTGAATAGGGTTTTGGCAGCTCCCTACGAATTGTGATCATCTCCTATTTCCCAATCAGCTGTTGTCGATTGGTTCATCATTCGGTTCAGTCTTTGAATATCCCCGCCATACTGTAAATCCAATAGCTGCAAGAAATACCGGTAATGCAATTGGTCCCCATACATAAAACGGCTTAGTTGGGAATTTGTCCAACAAAAGTCCTCCCAACAAAGGCCCAAAAGAGCTTCCTAAAGTTGCACATAAACCCAGCAATCCCATGTTTTTTGCTCTATCCTCACTTCTGGATATTTTACCGATCACAGCGTATGACGATGGAACAAATAGCATCTCGCCTGCGACCAAGATGACTATAGATCCGACTGCTGGCAAGAATGATTTTACCCAGCTCAGCGATAAAAAACCTGCTCCATAAAGAATGCTTCCCATTAATAAAGATTTCCGGAAACCAAGCCATTCGATTCGCTTGGATATGGGATACTGGAAAATGACAATCAATAGACCGCTGATAGACATAAGTAATCCATATTGGGCAGTCGTAAAACCAATACGGTCTACCGTGAACACTGAAAGAGTGCTTCCCCATTGAGCCGTCTCGATGTAGAATAACAGGCAGAGTGCGCAGAAGATGATCAAGGTTGGATCAGACAAGAATAATTTGAGGTTCTTTTTTGAAAATATTTCGGTTGGTTTTACGCTCGCATCTTTGGGAAGGTAAAAGGTTCCGATTAAAGAAAGAGCTGTAACCAGAGCTCCAATCCCAAAAACCCAAGCATAAGAAGATAGACCCTGAAGATATCCTCCAGCTAATGGTCCAATAGCCCAACCTAAATTTCCTCCGATAGCCATGAGACCATATGACTCAGTCAACCGATTTTTTTGCGAAACATCAATGACAATTGCAGAAATAGACGGTGCCGACATACCGCCCATGACCATAACCAAGAATAAAGCGAGGAATATACTCCAAACTGCGGCATTTATTCCAATAAGTACAGCTAATACTGCAAAAAACGAGGTTTCTGTTAGTTGAAATATAATGAACATTTTGCGGTGACCAAAGTGGTCAGCCAGTGTTCCCCCGATGATCTGGAAGAAACCCGAGAAAATGCCGGAGATAAAAATTATTGACCCTATCAAAGTCATTGATATATTTCGCTGTTGATAGAGATACAACGGTAAATATGTGAAAGAGATAGAAAAACCAGTTGACCTGATTGCCTGTATGAACATCGCAGTCCAGACCCCGGATGGATAGCTGTGAAGTCCAATTCTAGTCGTTATTCTATTTATTAATTGCATATCATTCCTTAGTGTTATCTAGTCATTTTGAACCAGGTAATAAAAAAGCCCAAGTTCGCTTGCCTGGGCTCGGTTGTATCAGTTTTTAAGAAAACATCCTCTAGTTTATCAGATTGTCATCTCCAAATTGAAGACACACCAAGCCCTCCGGGTAGTGCCATTCACGACGGCAATACCAACTACTTTTGTGCCACCTGGTATCTTCACGCTCTTCTCAATCTTCTCAGAATGTCTAAGTATAAAGTTGTTGACCGTTTATTGTCAACTTAATTGCTTGCCGAGTAATTGTGCTTTTTCGTAAGCAGCTTTGACTGCCTGGATTGTTAAAGCAACCAGCTTACCTTCATCAAAAACTTTTATAGCTTCTGCTGTAGTGCCCCCGGGCGACGTTACCATGCGTCTCAAGTCAGCGGGTTCTCGATCCGATTGTTCTAGAAGTTGAGCTGCGCCAAGCACCGTGTTAAGGACCAGCTCTTTTGCCATACTTCGATCCCAGCCTATTGCGACCGCAGCTTCGATAAATGATTCGACAAAATAAAAGAGATAGGCAGGTCCACTGCCGCTGACCGCAGTTGCCATATCGAGGAAACGTTCATCTTCAACATAAAACTGTTTTCCCATTGCTCCCAAAATCATCGCAGCTTGTTTCTTCTGGGTGGTTGTAACTTCCCTGGTAGCCGTCCAGATAGTGACTCCCTCCCCGATTTGAGCAGGAGTATTAGGCATAGAACGCACTACTCTTTGGTGATCAAGTCCGTCTCGCAAAGCACTGATAGTTTTCCCAGCAATGATTGAGATAACAAGCTGAGAAGGTTTTATCTTATTTTTCAATTCATTTGTAACCAATGAGAGTGTTTGCGGTTTGATAGCGAGCACTATAACGCTGGTGTCTGAAATAGCCAGCTGATTATCTGAGGTCGTGAGGATAGTATACTTTTGTGCCAGGAAATGGCGACGAGGCTCGCTGATATCGCTGAGTGTGATATCGTTTGTTTTGGCGATGCGCTTTTCAATCACCGCCGAAAGCATCGCCTCCCCCATATTCCCCCCGCCGATGAATGCAATTTTCATATTTACACCTTTTATAGCCATCAGCTGTCAGCGATCAGCATTCAGACAACTGTAAAGCTAACTCTAATTATTTTATTTACTTCACCACAATATTCACCAGTTTTCCAGGTACATAAATTGATTTCCATGTTTCTTTGCCTTCTATATATGGTTTGACCTTAGTAGATGCCGCAGCGATTTCTTTTGCTTCAATTTCGGTTGTTGAAGCAGGCACTGAGATTCTATCGCGAAGCTTGCCATTCACCTGTACGACCAGCGTGATCTCCTCTTCCTTTGCTAGCGCTTCAATCCACTTCGGCCACTGTTGATTATGGATGCTAACTTCGTGCCCAAGACGTTGCCATAACTCTTCAGTTATGTGCGGTGCAGTCGGGGCTAATAAGATGAGTAAGTTAGTAATCGCCGAACACCATATTTCCGAAGAGACGGAACACGAATCTTTGATGCGAGACATATAATTGGTAAATTCCATCAGTGCCGCGATCATCGTGTTAAACCGTAAACGCTCCATGTCACCGGTGACCTTTTTTATGGTCTGGTGAATAATACGTTCCAGTTCACGGATAGCTGATTCATCAGGTGATAATGACTGATAGTCTTCTAAAGCCAAATTCCATACCCGATTCAGCCATCGGCTAACGCCGCTGATGCCAGTGTCGAACCATTCACCTCCCTGCTCCCAGGGACCCAGAAACATCATGTATGCTCGTACTGTGTCCGCACCCAACTCATTTACATATTCATCGGGATGCCCTACA
>CAYHBE010000042.1:0-3019 GCA_964354765.1 uncultured Dehalococcoidales bacterium
ACGAGCTGCTACAGCTTTTTGCCAACTGGCGGGGTTGCCTATCCTGATAGCTGTGGCAATCGTTTGAGGCTGTTCAACAATATGACCGCGGACGATTGGTGCGGCGCCTTCAGCCTGGAAGCCCATCATCTCAGGCAATTGCGTTGATTTTCCTATTTTGTGATATTCGATAAAACCCTTCCAGTAGGCTGTGATATTTCCTGCATTGCCAACCGGAATAAAAAGATAATCGGGAGCGTTGCCGAGTGCATCTACGATTTCAAAAGCGGCTGTTTTTTGTCCTTCGATGCGGAATGGATTAACAGAATTGACTAAAGTCACCGGGTGAGTCTCAGTTAACTTGCGTACGATCTGCAGCGCCTGGTCGAAATTGCCATCTATTTGAACGATTTTGGCTCCATAGACGATTGCTTGCGCCAGCTTGCCCAGGGCAATTTTACCTTCAGGTACCATGATAATGGCATTCAGGTTGCAGTAAGCAGCGTATGCTGCCGCCGAGGCGCTTGTATTACCGGTCGAAGCGCACATAATTGCTTTGCTGCCAGCTTCGATAGCTTTGGCAACTGCGACCACCATACCGCGGTCTTTAAAACTGCCGGTAGGATTGCAGCCTTCCAGCTTGAAGTAAAGTTCTTTGCAGCCGATTTCTTTTTCTAGGCTGCGGCTTCGTACCAGCGGCGTATCGCCTTCTCCGAGTGAAAATAAAGGTGTATTTGAAGTAATCGGGAGATATTTGCCGTATTGTGCCAGGACTCCAGTCTTCATAATTTTTATCCGCTTTTATTTCTTAATTGTAGTCATATTAGCATTGGGATTGCAATCATTTAACTTTCTCAACAAGATACTTTATCATGAAACAACAAGCGACTGTTTCTCAAACCAATTCGAGTTTAAATATTTAGAAACATGGTCTCGTGCAGAAAATCGTGGTATGATGCTGTTTATGAACGCTTTTTCGCGCATTGTAAAAGTAACAATAATGATCGGATTGCTTTTAAACATTTTTGCGGCAAATCTTGTCAGAGCTGATTCGCCAACCGTTCTGGTATTGAATGTTAAAGGGATTATTAATCCGGTTACAGCTGACTATCTTGCTCGTGGGATTAAAGAAGCGGAACATCGCAATTCCGTCGCGTGTGTTGTGCAGTTAGACACACCCGGCGGTCTGGATACGGCAATGCGTGATATGGTGCAGTCGATAGTAAACGCACGCGTCCCGATAATTGTCTATGTTTCGCCGTCAGGGGCGAGAGCTGCCTCGGCTGGTGTTTTTATCACAGTCGCGGCACATGTTGCCGCGATGGCACCCAATACTGCCATTGGTGCAGCCAGCCCTGTCTCCATTGGATCCGAAGGAGAACAGGAGATGTCCGAGACGATGAAGGAGAAGGTGATGAACGATGCCGCGGCGTACATCCGCAGCCTCGCTGAATCACACGATCGTAACGTAGATTGGGCAGAACAAGCTGTACGTGAAGCTGTTTCCGCAACTGAAAAAGAAGCTCTGGATCTAAAAGTAATTGATATCGTCTCTTCGACGCTCGATTCTTTGATGCAGGACATGGACGGTCGGATGGTTACATTGCTGGGCGGTAACCAAGTTGTTTTGAATACAGGAGACGCCGATGTTTCTTATATCGGTATGACCTGGATTGAGGATTTTTTGCTGGCAATCAGCGATCCCAACATCGCTTTTATTCTACTCGGACTTGCCGGAATTGGATTGTGGGTTGAAATTACGAATCCAGGACTGGTGTTTCCCGGTGTCTTTGGTGCCATCGCCCTGATATTTGGACTCTTTTCGCTGGGTAATCTTCCCGTCAATATTGCCGGAATTCTGCTTCTGGTGGTGGCATTTATCCTGTTCGTTGTAGAAGCTCTGGTTATCCCGGGATTTGGAGCCGCGGGCATTGGTGGTATAATTGCACTAATATTTGGTGCGCTCATCCTTTTTAAAGGAGGTCCTATGTATCAGATAGATCCATGGATTATCGTAGTCGTTGCAATTTTCGTTGCGGCTTTTATGGCTTTCATTGTCTTCAAATTGGTGAAAACCCGGGAGATAAAATCCAAGACAGGAGCTGAGGAACTGGTTGGAGAGACAGTTGTCGTAAGAGAAGTGCTCAACCCAGAAGGCACAGTTTTTTATCGCGGCGAATTATGGGCAGCAGTATCTGAGGAGGGGAGGATCGAACCAGGAGAAACGGTCGCTATCAAAAAGGTAATCGGTTTGAAATTATTTGTTGGTAAAAAATAAAAGGAGGGTAACAAATGACTGTATATGTCATCCTAGGCATTCTATTAGTAGCTTTTATTATTTTCATGTCGTCAGTCAGGGTGGTTCGGGAGTACCAGCGGGTAGTAGTTTTCCGGCTGGGAAGGTTGGTAGGCGCTAGAGGTCCCGGTTTCCTTTTAGTCCTTCCACTTGGTTTTGATAAGACCATGCTCGTTGATCAGCGTGTCATTACAATGGATGTTCCGCCTCAGGACGTCATCACCAGAGATAATGTTACAGTCAGGGTAAATGCTGTAGTCTACTTCCGCGTAGTCAATCCGGTCGACTCGGTAGTAAAGGTTGAAAATTTCAGGTGGGCGACTTCCCAGATAGCCCAGACTACTTTACGTAATGTACTAGGCCAATCGGAACTTGATGAAGTGTTGACGCAGCGAGAAAGGCTTAACCAATTACTGCAGAAAATTATTGATGAACATACCGATCCCTGGGGTATAAAAGTAAGTACGGTAGAAATAAAGGATGTAGAATTACCAGAAGGTATGCGCCGTAGCATGGCAGCCCAGGCTGAAGCTGAGCGCGAGCGCCGTGCGAAGATTGTTCATGCTGATGGTGAATTCCAGGCATCACAAAAACTTGCGGATGCTGCCAAGGTTATAGGAAGCGAATCAGCTACCTTACAACTTCGCTATCTTCAGACGCTCACCGAAATAGCTGCCGATAAGAATAGCACGATCATCTTCCCGTTCCCGATCGGGATGCTAAGAGCATTTGAAGCTATGGGTT
>CAYHBE010000042.1:3119-8652 GCA_964354765.1 uncultured Dehalococcoidales bacterium
ATTTGTGTTTTTGTCTCTATCAAAATGCCGCAAACTTTCTTACCCCCGACGAGCACATCATTAGGCCATTTCAGTTGGCACTCGATACTGGTAAGAGTTCGTATACTATTCAATACCGCCAGTGAAGCGAGCATAATGAGCGATTGGATATATTCTTTCGGAGGATAAATAATTATTGAAACAGCGATATTCCCCTCCGTTGTGAACCACGTACGTTTGAGACGACCTCGCCCCGCTGTCTGTCTTTCAGCGATGACTGCTGTTCCTTCAGGAGCCTGTTTAACAGCTTCCTGCCTTGCGATATCCATGGTAGATGTAAGAACAGGAAAAACTAATAATCTTTTACCAATACATCGTGTTTTCAATCCGCGGGAAATCCGTTTCCTGGTGAGTGAATCGTCGTGCATAGACTTCAATATACCATATCGGCATACGAGCAGTTATCGTTCTCCTCGGTTAGTCGTTCGAATCGATGGCGCGCTGTATTCTGTTTGTGACTGGCTAAAAGTTACAGAACGCGTTACTCTAAACGTATATTCACTCGTTAGAAGTAGAATAAGTGTATAAAAGCAGAAGTGGACAGGAGGGCGCATCCCTCCTGTCAATAATTTTCCCTTCCTTGGCTTTAAAGGAAGGGATATAGGGATGGATCGTTGTGGATATCAATCATAGGGAGAAAATATATTCTCACATAATAAATCATTCCCAACTTGATTCGATCGGTTATTCGGGTGGGACATAAAGGATGAGAAGAGAAAGTGGGTTTATCCTGAAAGAGGTAGGGTCGTTTGTATTTTATCTTTGTGCATTTAAACACTAACCCATGCATTAATAATATTATTAACCAAATGCAAGTGGAAAGACAGATAATCGTCTTGACACTATCCCTTTCATGAATCATAATAAGCCGTTAGTCAGTTGAATTTTTTGGGAGAAAACTGTGTTCGAACGCATCCTTGTGCCACTTGATGGTTCCCGTTTGAGCGCCAGGGCATTGCCTTTTGCGATGACACTTTCCCGGCAATTTAATTCCGAGATATTGCTGGTGCGTGTAGTCCCCGATACGAGACTAAACCTCATGCCACAAACCGGTACTATGGCTGATGCACTGGCAATGGATATTATCAGCGAGCAAGTCCACATAAAAGATGTCGAAAATACAGCTAATGCGAAACGCTATCTAATGAACCGTGCCAAGGAATTACGTGACCAGGGCGTAAAAGTCTCCTACTACGTAATGGAAGGAGTACCAGCCCGCTCGATCATAGAGTTCTCGAAAGCGCATCAGGCTGCGCTCATCGTAATAATGAGCCATGGGAGGGGCAGGTTCAAGCGTGCCATTCTGGGAAGTGTCGCCGACGCCATCATCCGAGGGATAGATGTGCCCGTGCTGGTCGTCCGCGCAAAGGAAGATGAAGGAAAACCTGACCATAAACAAGCGATGACCGCTGATATTTCGGCGATATAGGTTAACTTACAAACATCTTTTTATCCCCAGTCTCAATCATAACCGATCAACTGTACTTGCTTGACGATAATTATTCCTGCTGTTAACATTTCATCACAAGAAACTAAATGAAAAGGAGACAAGATGAAGGCGATTCAGTTTATTCTATCGACGGTAAACGGCATGCACCAGGCTATGATCAACGATGTTAAGACTCTATCATTGGCACAGCTAACCTGGAAACCTGCGCCCGGAGCAAATCCAATCGGTTTTCTCTACTGGCATACTGCCCGTGTTGAAGACATGGCTGTGGCTGGCTGGCAGAAAAAGGTTCCAGTCTGGGATGAGGACAAATGGTATGAGAAGCTAGGGTTAGATTCTAAGGCTTATGGAGGCGGCTTCAAGGAGCCGGACGTTGACAATGTCGCCAGGCTGCCGGCGGATATCGTCTTGGCTTATGTCGAGAAAGTATTTCGTAATACGGGCATTTACGTTCAGTCTTTAGATGAGGATAAACTTGATTTTCCTCCTAACCCAGAACGTCCAAACGTCACCATCGGTCTGATGTTGGGTAATTATATTATTGGGCACGGCTGGTGGCATCTTGGTGAGATTCGCTATATAAAGGGCATGCAGGGAATGTCGGCGGGAAGATAGCCGTATATGCGGGAGAAACCAGGAACTAAAAATAGGGAGAAATTTCGATGGTGAAAGTTAATACCGTTCTCGGTCCGATTAATACAAAAGACCTGGGATTTACACTGGCGCATGAGCACTTGATCACGGCTTTCCATGGCGCGATCAAAGAATTCCCCGAATTATTTATACCCAACGTCCTTCAATACGTTGTTGCTGGACTGAAAAGGACAAAGGCAGGCGGCGTCGATACCGTTGTCGATATGACAACCGTTGATCTGGGTAGAGATGCCGATTTTATGAAAGAAGCATCGAAACGCAGTGGAATGAACATCATTGCAGTCACCGGTTGGTGGTTGGACGTCCCCCGTTTTATTAGTGGTGCAACTGGAAGCGTAAACGCCGATCGAATGGCTGACTTATTTGCCAGGGAAGTGGACAAAGGTATTGGCGACACAGGTGTGAAGGCTGGAATTATCAAAGCAGCGAGCGATGTGGACGGCATCACACCACCTCTGGAAATGATGTTACGAGCCGCCGCCAAAGCACATCTCAAAACAGGCGCCCCCCTGGTTATTCATTCTTACCATCCCGGCCAGGTCGCACGGCTCCAGATAGAAATCTTGAAAAGTGAAGGTGTCAACCTGAAGCATGTTAAGGTCGATCACGCTAACGATACAACGGATATCGAATATCTCACCTGGATTCTTGACCAGGGGTGCTATCTGGGTTTGGATCGTTACCCCGGCCGTAATACAAGTTCAATGTCACGTACTAAAACCATGAAAGCCCTGATTGATGCCGGTTACATAGATAGACTATGCCCCTCGCACGACTGCTCCCTGGGTTATATCCTGCCTCCTGGCAAGACCACCGAAGAGTACGAGGTAGGCAACCCGCACCGATATCTTTATATGAAAAAGGTGGTCTTTAAAATGTTAAAAGATATGGACGTGCCGGCTGTAAAAATTAATCGACTCTGCGTAACAGGACCGCGAAATTTCTTTGAAGGGAAATAAAATAGCTTACAGTTACCAGTATTCAGTTTGAAGTCTTGTCGACTCTGGTCGATTTGATAATCAAGCCTTTAAACGAAATGGATGGTTGGGTGCTGTTATCGTTTAATAACTCGTCCCTCGGCCATAAAAGGACTTAAATGACGTACAAAGTTTTAAAACCTTACAGAATTAATAGTATGAAGCTGAGAAATCGCATCATGCGGTCGGCGACGTGGGATGGAACAGCCGACGAAAGGGGTGAAGTAACCCCTGATTCGGCGGCAATTTACAGAGCACTGGCTTCTGGCGGTATTGGTCTCATAGTGACAGGCTATGCCTTTGTTTCTCATCCCCTTGGGCAAGCGAATCCCGGACAATATGGAATCTACAATAACGCCCGCATTGCAGGTTGGAAAAAAATAGTAAGAACAGTCCATCAACAAGGTGACAGTAGAATAGCTATGCAGATTGTCCATGCCGGGATTAACTCTGGATACCTTGCACAAAAAGGTCGCGAAACGCTAGCTGTGTCGAAAATCGAAAGGGTGCAATATCCGCATCGGGCAATGACCGAAGATGAAATACTAGCGATTATTGATGATTTTGCATCTGCTGCAATCAGGGTGAAGGAGGTTGGTTTTGATGCCGTCCAGCTGCATGGCGCTCATGGATACCTGATAAGCCAGTTTGTTTCGCCTCTCTATAACCACCGTACCGACCAATGGGGAGGAACTCCCACAAACCGAAGGCGGTTCGTGTTGGAAGTCATCAGAAAAATCAGGAAAGCGGTAGGTGATGATTTTCCGATCCTGATAAAATTTGGCGTTCAGGATGATAGAGAAGGCGGCATGTCGTTAAAAGAAGGAATTGAGGCTTGCCGGCAAATGGTTGAAGCTGGAATCGACAGCATAGAAATTAGCGGTGGTGTTGGTAATGCTCCTCTTTCAATCAAAGAAAATGAGATAGACAAAACAGCATTTCGCGAGCGCGCTGCCGAGGTCAAGAAAGCAGTCGATGTTCCGGTTGCAGTTGTGTACGGCATCCGAAGTCTTACAGTGGCAGAAGACATTATCGAAAGCGGTGATGTTGACATGGTCTCGATGTGCCGACCGTTTATTCGAGAGCCACACCTGGTACTTCGGTGGGAGCAGGGAGACACAAACCGAGCGGCGTGTATTTCCTGCGCGAAGTGCATGCGCCTGGTGGGGAGGGGCAGACCGTTGGAGTGTATCGAGGAAAGAAATCTAAAAATTCAGAAATCCACCCTCACCTCCTGATATCTAATCCTTCCCCAAAAATTGACTTCTCCCTTTTGTAAGGGGAAGTGCACTATTGACAGTGAAATTCCTGATTGAATTACCCGAGGGTAGGAGCCATAGATTATTAGCAAACCATTAGGTGGAATCGGTGAAAGCATTCATTTGGTGCTAATCTCTACTCACTATCATTGATTATGATCTAACTCTTATATCCATATAGTATCATTTTTTCGCTGTTTCTGATAAAGTGTTTTTACATTTCCTATGCTTGATAATAGAAACCCCCTCTCCCTACTCTACCAGCCTCGATTCCAGAGGAAAATTATCTGATATGACCGGGTAAACCATATATGGTAAACGATAGGGTAAACCTGAAAAGGTCATCGCTGACATACTTGACATAAGGCGCGACAGGCGGGGATGGTCTCACCAATTTTCCGGTCGGCATATCTTTTATGTTGTATTTGTCCCGGTATTCTTGGGGAGAATAGAAAGGATCGTGCGGCCCCGGGAAATTTACCTGCAGATAAAATGGCTCTACGCCGGCATAATCTTGAATCCATTTGGCAGCCCTTTGCCCTACATAACTATCTAGGTGGAACTCTGTAGGCATTAGGCTCGGTGGATCTTCCCACGGCATGATTTCACCCCGGTGGCATTTATCAAAATAGTCGATCATATATTCCCTCTGGGCTTTCATCAGGCCGTGTTCTTCCAGGATTTGGGGATAAGAAGGCTCTCCCTTCGGCGGCATCTTGGGGAAAGCGTTGGTGAGGCTCTGGCTGGTATGGGTTGTAAGCGGCTCATCAAATCCCCAGCCGGTTTCCATGGCGTTCTTGTACCATTGCCTTCTATCTTCTACCCTTATTCCTGCCGGGAAGTGCATCAGGTGGTCCTTACCGATAACCGCGGTATGGTAGCCGGCTTCCCGGATGCTCCTGACGTGACTGGGACCTTCTGGGTCGGCGTCCGCGCCACGATTGTTGTTCCAGCAGCCGTGCTTGCTGACATACTGTCCGGACATCATGCTGGCTCTAGCCGGCATGCAGAGCGGGGCGTTGGTCTGGCAACGTCCGAAAACCACGCCTTGCTGCGCCAGTTTGTTTAAGCTGGGAGTGATTACGGCCGGGTTTATAAATCCCAAAGCGTTGCCGCGGTGTTGATCCGGGAAAATGAACACGATGTTCTGTTTT
>CAYHBE010000043.1:0-8626 GCA_964354765.1 uncultured Dehalococcoidales bacterium
AGAAAATGTTTGCTGCCGTCAATGTGCGACCGGAAAGTGACTCCGTCATCTATAACATTCATCAACCTGGATAGACTGAATATTTGATATCCGCCGCTATCAGTGAGTATCGCTCCGTCCCATCTCATAAATTTATGCAAGCCGCCCAGTTTCTGGATAACTTCAATGCCCGGCCGCAGGTACAAATGATAGGTGTTAGAAAGAATCATTTCCATCCCAAGCTCACGGATCTCGTGAGGTGTAAGTGTCTTCACTGAGGCTTGGGTGCCAACCGGGCAGAGAACTGGTGTTTGAATCACTCCATGTGATGTGTTGAGTTCGCCGGCGCGTGCCTTGCCGGATGTTTTTATAAGGTGAAAATTTTTCATCACTGAGTTCAGATTTAAGTTCCCGGTTCGTTAGAGCGCGCCCTTAAATCCCTCTTAATCTTCCTTTGATAAAGGGAGAAATTTCTCTTTGTCATACTTGTTAATGAAGCTTGGTACTGGATAGTTAATATTTATTTTTCTTCTTCTTGCGTTTTTGCGGCTGCTTTTTCGTCGAGGTATTCCTGCAGAATGATAGCCGCAGCCATGGCATCATATCGCGTCCTCCGGTTCACTTTTCTGGCACTGGATTCCTGCTTTAGCCTCATCGCAGTCACAGTCGTAAAACGTTCGTCGCGGTATTCAATCGGAATGGTTGTCCTTTTTTCCAGTTGTATGGTGAACGATTGCACTTTTTCTGCCTGGTACCCGATGCTTCCATCCATCGAACGTGGAAGTCCGACGACGATACGGTCGACTCTATTCTCAGTCGCAATCTTCAGAATATCCCTGATAGCCTGTTCATCGGTAACTCGTTCGATGATGGTAAGAGGACTCGCCAGAGTTTGTGTGGGGTCGCTTAGAGCCACACCGATACGCTTATCGCCGAGGTCCAGCGCCAGGATACGCGACACGTTAAATCAAACTCCGAACCAGTTTCAAAGCTTCGTCTATTTTGGTTTTATCTTTACCACCGGCCTGTGCCATATTTGGTTTACCGCCGCCACTGCCGCCCGTTACCTGGGCAACCTTCTTCACGATATTTCCTGCATTGTAGCCTTTATTTACCAGGTCAGTTGTAACCACTGCGATGAAAGATGGCCGGTCTTCGTATATTGTGCCAAGCACGATAACGCCAGATTTTAGCTTATCACGCAGGAAATCACTCATTTCCCTGAGAGCTTGCATCGGCAGTGATGGTACTTTTGCCGCAATCAGGTTGATACCTTTTATTTGTTCAGCTATGCTGAGCAAAGATTCAGCGGTATTTCTCGCAAGCTCCCGCTCCGTTGCCTGCCGGAGTTTACGCTCAAGCGCAAGCTCATCCAATGTACTTCTCAATTTCTCGAGAATATCATCTGGCGAGGCTTCAATAGCCCTTGCAATTTCTTTCCTTTCACGGGAAAGCTTCTCAAGATGTTCTTCGGCTCCCCTACCCGTTAAAGCTTCGATTCGGCGTAGTCCCGAGCCGATGCTGCTCTCTGAAATTATGTATAAAAAACCAATTTGGCCGGTTGAATGGATATGCGTTCCACCGCATAGCTCGACACTAAGCGGTGGCTTGCCTATCTTCAATGTCCTTACAACATCCCCATATTTTTCATCAAAAAGAGCGATAGCTCCTTCCGAAATAGCCTTCTGATATGGTATTTCCTCGGCATACACGGGTAAGTCCTGACGTACCAGATCGTTTGCAATACGCTGGACCTGATCAAGCTGCTGTGCGCTCAGCGCAACGAGTTGTGAAAAATCGAAACGGAATCTGTCCGGCGTGACCAGCGAACCTCGCTGCTGTACCTGGGTACCGAGTACTTTGCGCAGCGCATACTGTAAAAGATGCGTAGACGTATGATTGCGCGCAATATCGGTTCTTCTGGCGGCATTAACTTCAACACGGACCTTATCATCAACAGATAGACTGCCTCTGGTTAATGTTCCACGGTGAATTATAAAAGCACCACCATTGTTTCGAATAGTGTCTTTTACAATAAAATGTCCTGTCTCACTCTCAATTTCACCGGTGTCGCCTACCTGTCCGCCCATCTCACCATAAAATGGAGTGGTGTTAAGAACAATCCCGGCGTCCTGGCCTTCGTGCGCAACACCGACGGATTCTCCGTCGACAATAATCGCTGCAATTTGTGAGTCCGTTGTTAGCACCTCGTAGCCAATGAATTTTGTAGGCTCAATATCAAGCTGGACAGTAGCCGTCGAATCAGCGGCATCTACACCCAGGCGTGCGGCTCTAGCGCGTTCGCGCTGTTTTTCCATCTCATCTTCAAAGGCCGGCATATCGACTATAAATCCTCGAGAAGCGGCGATTTCTTTTGTAAGATCGATTGGAAAGCCGTAGGTATCGTGAAGGATAAAGGCATCGCGACCCGATATATTTTTAATTGCCTTCTTTTTAGCTGCGTCAATAATTTCCTCGAGCTTTTCCCTACCGACTGGTAGAGCTTTCCTGAAGTTCTCAACCTCGGAGTGAATGACATTCAGGATGTGGTTTTTATTCGTTACGAGTTCTGGATATACCTTGCCCATTTTCTTGATAGTTTCTTCAGCTATTAAAGTCAGGAATGGTTTCTCGTGGGCAAGTGTTTCCCCGAAAAATTCGGCTCGCCTTAAGATGCGGCGTAATACATAACCACGTCCGTCTTTACTCGGCATTACGCCGTCTGCCAGGAGAAATGTCAGGCTCCTGCCATGCTCGACCAGTACCCGCATCGCGTTGTCGCTCGTATCATTGGTCTTATACTTTTTACCTGCTAACTCGGCTACCTTTTCGAGAAGCGGCGCGAAAATATCAGTATCGTAAACTGTTGTTTTTCCTTCAAGGATGGCGGTAGTACGCTCCAGTCCCATACCTGTATCGATACCCGGTTTAGGGAGTTTGGTGCGAGTACCGTCCTCCGCCTGGTTAAACTCAGGAAACACCAGATTCCAGATCTCCGTATACCGTTTGCAGTCGCATCCAGGCTTACAATCTGGTTTTCCGCAGCCATATGCAATGCCGAGGTCATAATGAATCTCGCTGCACGGACCGCATGGACCGGACGAGCCGGCCGGACCCCAGAAATTGTCTTGTTCCCCCAGGCGCACGATGCGCTCTTCAGGAACATTTTGTTCGCGCCAAAGATCATGCGCAACATTATCTTCTCTAAAGATAGTAATCCAGAGTTTTTCTTTAGGGAGTTTAAGATGTTGCGTGATGAATTCCCATGCCCACTCTATGGCTTCCTTTTTAAAATAGTCGCCGATGCTGAAGTTTCCCAGCATTTCGAAGAAAGTAAGGTGTGTAGGGTCACCTACTAACTCTATATCGGTAGTGCGGAAGCACTTCTGGCAGGTTGTCATGCGCGGATTTTCAGGAACCATTTTCCCGGTGAAATAAGGCTTGAACTGCACCATACCGGCGCTGGTGAGCAATAAGGTTAGGTCTCCGTATGGAATTAAAGATGAACTCGGTATCAATTTATGGTCTTTGCCTTCAAAAAACTTCAGGTAAAGGCTTCGTAACTCATCACTATTCACGTGTAATCCGATTCTCCAATCAAGTAATACATTGATTTTATGCTAACGGCTATTGAGTGTCAACGAAGATGATGCTGTACTAGAATGACGCCATGATTATTTACGCAATAATTATTACACTTCGTGGTAAAGCTAACAGAGACATAGCCGCTCTTCGCGAACAATATAACAAATACGTACACTACAGCATTGTCCCGCACATTACTCTTTTATATCCTGTCGTGTTAAAAAGTGGTTTATCCGATTTATTTTCCATATTAGACAGGGTAGCAAGCCAGACCAAACCATTTTTTATTGACCTTAGAGGAGTTTGCTATTTCGAGGGACGGAATAACGTTGCCTATGTTGCTCTCGAAGATAGGCAGCCTGTCATCTATTTATCCAACAATATCAATCATTCTCTTCGTGGGGAAATTATTAATAACAATGATCAAATCAACACTTATGGGGATTTTACACCACATGTCACTATCACAGAGCTTGTACCAGTGGATATATTCCCAAACATTAAAATGGAACTTGCAAAGCTGGGCCTCAAATACAGAGTCAGGATTGATTCTTTTTGTCTTTTCTCTACACAACAAAATACAACATGGGAAGTGTGGAAGCGAGAGCGAGTTTTCAAACTAGGATGACATCCTGTCTTTTTATGATGCAATTATGTTGACATCTCTCTTCACTATGGTTAAACTGTTTTGATATGCCAGATATTAAAGCCATCGGCGAACAACTTGCTGAAATTCTCAAAAAACAGCGCGCCGACTACATAGAAGCGCACCTCGAAGAAAGTTACACCACCAGCATCAGCTACCGCGGAAAGCAACTCGAATCTATCGGTAAAAGTATATCTGTTGGTGGAAATGTCCGCGCGTTGATTAAAGGTGGGTGGGGATTCGTAAGCTTTAACGACCTCGTCAACCTCAACGAAAAAGTATCTTTAGCGATTAGGCAGGCACGTTTTGTAGGCAAAGAAAAAAGCCAATTCGTTGCGTGCGCTCCGATTGTGCAAAATGTAAAACCACGCATAAAACGAGACCCTCGGAAGGTCTCTTTGACCGATAAAAAACAAATGCTCGATGAATATAACGAAATTGTCTGGAGTACAAAAGGAATCCAAACTTCGGTTATAGGGTACGGGGATAATCATAAAAAGACTATTTTTATCAATTCAGAGGGCAGCCTCATCTCGCAGGAAAGAGCGGATGTCACCATGAGAGTTGCCGCAGTCGCGGCAAAGGACGGCGATGTTCAACAGGCAGGTTTAAGCGCCGGTAGCCGCGATGATTT
The DNA here is from genome assembly GCA_964354765.1 of uncultured Dehalococcoidales bacterium. Classification (GTDB taxonomy): domain Bacteria; phylum Chloroflexota; class Dehalococcoidia; order Dehalococcoidales; family Fen-1064; genus JAURWL01. The sequence goes on from CAYHBE010000043.1 coordinate 4,845, forward strand.
TGGTGCTATAACGCGTCTTCATAAACAGGTCGCCGAGTTAGCACAAACTTCGGTGGATATGCTCTCTGCGCCGGTTATTAAAGGCGGTGAATACACCGTCGTCCTCGACCCAATTCTTGCCGGCGTTTTTGTCCATGAAGCGTTCGGCCATCTTTCCGAATCGGATTTCGTATATGAAAACGAGCAGCTCCAGGAGATTATGACGCTTGGCAAGACATTCGGTGCGCCTATCCTGAACGTGATCGATTCCGCATCAGTAGCCGGATTACGAGGCAGCTTTAAATTTGACGATGAAGGCATACCATCTACCAAAACTTATTTAATCAGAGAAGGAAAGTTAACCGGCAGGCTCCATTCGCGTGAAACTGCAGCTAAGATGGGAGAAAAACCTACAGGGAACGCCCGCGCCATCAACTACCGGCATCCTCCTATCGTCCGCATGACGAATACTTTTATCGAGCCTGGTAATTGTAAGTTCGACGATATGATCGCAGACATTAAAGAGGGTGTTTATGCGAAAAGCTGGTACGGTGGTACGACCAGCATGGAGATGTTCACCTTCTCGTCAGGCGAAACATATATGATTCGTAATGGCAAAGTGGCTGAGATGGTGAGACCGGTGGTGCTTACAGGAAATGTATTTAAAACCTTGATGAATATCGATGCAATTGGAGATGATCTTGATATGAACCAGGGCGGCGGCTGTGGGAAGGGTGGTCAGTCACCACTGCCGGTGAGTAATGGCAGTCCCCATATAAGAATACAGCATTGTCTCGTAGGCGGAAAATAATGGAAGAGATCCTAGCTCGAGCCCGAAAAGTAGCCGAAGAAGCCGAAATTTTTATAGCTTCGATAGACGAAACGCCTGTCCAGTTCGAGACAAACCGATTGAAACACATCCAGAGCAAGCAGTCAAAAGTAGTTGTGTTAAGAATTATCAAGAACGGCAAGATAGGTGTCGCGACTACTACCCGGCTGGACGATTATTCCACGTTGATTAGCGACGCAGTAGCCACGGCTGAATTCGGGCAAAAAGCCGAGTTTCATTTTCCCGGCCGCCGCAATTTACCCGAGGTAGAAATATTTGACCCCGCCGTCGAAAAAATTAGTCTTAAAAAGATGACCGAACTCGGTTATGAGATGATAAACGCTGTGACCGAGTACTCACCAGAAACTATCTGCGAAGCGGGTGTCACCAAGCTATCTTACGAATTTTCTCTCATCAACTCCAAAGGTGGAAAATCTAATTTCAAAGAGACCATTTTTGGACTGGGTGTCGAGGGTCAGTTAATTCGGGGTACAGATATGCTGTTTGTTGGCGACCATTCCAGCTCATGCCATCCGATTCTTGATACAAAAGAAATAGTAAGCACTGTTAAAAAACACCTCAAGATGGCAAAACGCCAGGCAATAATTAAATCTAAACCTATGCCCGTTATTTTTACTCCTGATGGAGCAGCCAGTGCACTGGTTCTTCCTTTGATGACAGCATTCAACGGCAAAACTGTTCTTGAAGGTGCTTCTCCCATCGGTAGTAAACTGGGGCAGCAGGTATTCGATAAATATTTGTCGTTGTGGGATGATCCAACGATACCGTTCCGTCCTGGCAGCCGCCCGTGCGATGATGAAGGAGTGCCCTGCAAGAAGATCACTCTCATCGACAAGGGTGTCATCAAGCATTTTCTCTATGACTTGCAAACCGCCGCTAAGGCTAAAACCAGGAGCACTGGAAACGGACGCCGCGGCATTGGCGGCGGACTGCCTTCTCCATCGCCTAACGCCTTTGTTTTTAATAATGGTAATACGAAATTTGAAGACATGGTAAAAGATATCAAAGATGGTTTGGTTATTGAATCATTAATGGGCGCCGGGCAAGGCAACACGCTCGGAGGCGACTTCAGCGGCAATGTACTGCTCGGTTTCAAAATTGAGAACGGTAATATCATAGGACGTGTAAAGGACACCATGGTCTCTGGAAATATTTATCAGCTTCTCAAAAACATTACCGCAATGGGTAGCGATGGGAAATGGGTCGGTGGATCTCTCTTCATGCCTTCGCTATATATCTCAAATGTATCAGTAGCCAGTCGCTGAACCACGAATAATCTGACTCTATGTTAAAATAGAATGGAGTCAAAATGCAGAACAAACCTTTTAAAATCTTCGCACGTCCAAAACTCAAGGCTCCGGTTATGCTGGCGGCGTGGCCTGGTATAGGCAATGTTTCGATGATTATTGCCAACTATTTACTGGACAAATTGCCGTTCAAAGACCTAGCGGAAGTCAATGCCGATTGTTTTTTTGATCCCATCGGTGTCTTGTCAAGGGACAATGTTGTCGAAGCTCCACACTTTCCTGAAAGCCGTTTTTACTATTGGAAAAATCAAAAAGGACCACACGATCTTATCCTTTTTATTGGAGACGACCAGCCAGCTTCAAAGGTATACGAATTAGCCGCATGTGTCCTGGATGTAGGCTCAACTTTTAGCGTCGGACGAATATACACCTGCGCCGCGGCACTTACCCGCATCCATTTTACCGAGCAGCCACGGACATGGGCAGTAGCTACGAACAAAAAACTACTGGTTGAACTGGGTAAAAACGATCTACTGCGCAAGGGAAATATACAGATCGCTGGCTTAAACGGTTTACTTCTGGGTATGACAAAGGAAAGAGAACTGGATGGTGTCTGTTTGTTAGCTGAAGTTCCAGCTCAAACATCGCGCATGGAGAATCCGGTCGCAGCTCTTGCAATATTAAAAGTTTTCACTAAACTGGTAGGTTTCGAAGTAGATCTCAATGAGCTTAAAGAGACCGCTCATGCAATTATTGAACAGGTCAAGCAAGCAACCGCTATTGCTATGAGCGAATATATCGAACATTTCACGCAGCCGATCTGGGAGCAAGGTAACGGCGAACATGGGGAAGAGGAGGGGGACGAGGATGAGCGGTCTGATAATTAGTCCCTGAAATATTTTATGACTATAACGAAACTGATTGAAGAAATAGCAAATCCAGATAAGCCGCTGGTTTCAACGCATTTAACCGATCTGTCTCAGATAACAGCTACAGATATGGCGATATTCAAAAGAACGTGGACAACAATCAGTACCGAACGGCGGCGTCAAATCACCACCCGACTTGGTGAACTCGTAAAAGATAACGTTGAACTGAATTTCGATCTCATATTTAGGCACGCGTTAGTTGATTCTGATACGCAAATAAGAATATCGGCAATTGAAGGTTTCTGGGAAAACGAAGATCCATTGATGATACAGACTTTCATAAAAATTATGGAAAGCGACGTATCAAATGAAGTGCAAGCTTCGGCGGCAAGCGCCCTGGGTAAGTTTGCAGTGCTGGCTGAATGTGGAGAAATAAGAGAGAGTTATAAAACTACACTCAGCCGGGCGCTTCTCAATAAATACAACGATGCAAACAAACCTGTAGAGGTGAGGAGACGGGCTCTTGAATCAGCCGCTCCAATAAGCTTACCGGCGGTGAGGGAGTCGATTAAGAAAGCCTACGATAGCCGGGATGAACGATTCGTGATTAGCGCCATTTATGCAATGGGTAAGACCTGTGACGATTCCTGGCTGCCTATCATTTATAAAGAAATGTCTAACGCAGATGCCGAGATAAGGTATGAAGCTGCCAATGCTTGCGGTGAGATCGGAGCAGAAGTATCGGTGCCTCATTTGTTGGAACACATCCACGATACGGATATCGAAGTACGAATGGCGGTTATTCAATCACTCGGCAAAATTGGGGGAATCGAGGCG
>CAYHBE010000044.1:0-8597 GCA_964354765.1 uncultured Dehalococcoidales bacterium
GGATCGCGCCTCCAGTCGTAGGGCTGCCTGCTCCTGTCAAAGACCTCCGTCCCCCGGTGCGGTAGGCAGGACTTCCTACAGGACACCAGCCATGGACATCGTGGAACAGTCCATCACGGCAGGAGAGCCTGACGTCCAAGGCAGGACAACGGCGGGAGAACCGTTGTGCAGCGGCTGCCATGTCAACCCCCGTCGGCAGGGGCAGCGGACGTGCCACAGGTGCCACGCGGAGTACATGCGGGGGCAGAGGCGCAAGGACGTTCCCGGTGACAGCCATGGCGATCTGGACTAGGATCAGGGCGTGGTCGCCAGCTACAGCCCTTCGGCAGCACCGGCTGGCTGGTCGCCACGTCTGGGGGCGGGGTCGAGTCAAGCGGCCTCGCCCCCTTTTTGCAGGAGCGTAGATGGCCCACTCAGGCTTAGACGGGATTGCCTTCAAGGCCGGACGGGACGATGGCCGCTACGGCAGGGGAAATCTCAACCCGTACAACCAGAGCCTGCTGCGTCAGACGTGGCTGGCCTACGAGGAGGGCTACGCAGAGGGTGAGTCGATCCGAGCCAACAGTGGAGCGGCAGTCCCGGTGCCCGGCGGTCAAGGTCCGCCCGGCCCGCAGGGTCCGCCCGGGGGTGGCACTGGCACTGGAACTGATCTCGGCGCCCTGCTGCACGCGCGAGTATGACGTTCACTGCTACACCATTGGCCTCGGGCATCCTGCCGGCCACGCAGCTTGCCATCTATACCGTGCCGGCTGGGCGGGCTGCGTACATCAAGAGCATCTCGCTGTTCAATCGCGGCGTGGATGTCGGCTATCCGGCGACCGAGGGCATCATCCTGTTCCTCAATGTGTCTGGGACGCCGCGCAAGTACAGAGGGTTGACACTGGAGTTTGAGGAGTCTGCCGACATCCTGACGGATGGCGACACGCTCGAATTGGCGGAAGGGGACTCGATCGAGGCGCAAGCCACTGATGGCGACGCCGTGCATTACACGATCACTGGAGTCATCGAAACGCCATGAAGATTTATGACTCGCTAGGCGTACTGAAGCAGGTCATCGTCAGCTCACTGGTGACTGCTGGCATCCAGTCGATCTCGGCAGGCACTACAAGGGCCACGGCTGGCCAGCTCGTCTTCAGTAACAGCAACGGGGTGAGCTTCGGCATCAGTGGCAGCACACTCACGGCAAGTGCATCCGGCGCGGGTGGTGGCGGAGCAGCGCTGAGTGCGGGCTCGCAGTCGGCCAACACTGGCACGGTCGTCTTCTCGAACTCGAATGGCATCACGTTCGGCATGTCGGGATCGTCACGGATCACGGCATCGCATGACGGTCTGACCAGCCAGAGCAACCAAGCGCTCTCTGGCAGCAACGGCAGCTTCACCTTCCAGACGGCCTCGTTCGGCAACAGCAACGGGGCCTCGTTCTACACCACCAATGGCTCAGTGGTGCTGTCGTACAGCGCCCCGGTGTTCAGCAACTCGAACAACGTCAGCTTCGGCTTGAACGGTTCGACGATCACCGCAACGGCCACGATGGTCCAGAGCAACCAGACGGTCGGCTGGTACGCGGGCTCGAACACCACGGGGCAGAGTTCCTCCAGCACACGTGATGCCCGCAGCCTGAGCGTCATCGGCGCCGGCATCATCAGCGTTGGCCTGAGCAACGGCGATCTGATCATCTCGGCGAGCGCGGCCGGCGCGGCGGATGGCTACAACATCCTCGCGGCAGGGACGCAGACGGCCAACACCACTGGTTCGGTCCTGTTCAGCGACAGCAATGGCATCAGCTTCGGCATGTCGGGGAACACCCGCATCACGGCCAGCTACACGGTGCCCAGCACGGCGGGGCTGCTCAGCAACGTCAACCTGTCGGCGGGGACGCTGGCACAGAACCTGTCGAACATCGTTCTATCTAACTCGAACGGTGTCAGCTTCGGACTCAACGCCTCGACGATCACCGGCAGTGTGGCGGCGGGAGCAACAGCCACGGGCAATCTGGGAGCGGTAGCCGGGGGCACGCAGACCGCGACCTCGGGCACCATCGTGTTCTCGGATTCCAACGGCGTGAGCTTCGGCCTGTCGGGCTCGACTCGCATGACGGCGAGCGTCGCGGCCCAGAGCGCACAGAGCCTCGGCCTGTACGGCTCCAGCCAGACCACTGGGCAGAGCAGCAGCAGCACGGTAGATGCCCGCAGCTTGAGCATCGTAGGCGCTGGCGGGGTCAGTGTCGGTCTGTCCAATGGCAGCTTCATCGTCAGCGGTGGCGCGGGTGGTGGCGGCGTCGGCATGAGCGCTGGCACGCAGAGCGTGAACACCGGGACAGTCGTCTTTTCGGACTCCAACGGGATCTCGTTCGGTATGTCCGGCAGCTCGCGTATTACGGCGAGCTACACGGTCCCTGCTGCGACAGTTTTCAGCAACAGCAACAACGTCTCCTTCGGCCTGAATGGCTCGACGATCACTGCAACGGCTACATTCGCCCAGAGCGTTCAGAGCGTCGGGTTGTATGCCTCCAGCCAGACGACAGGGCAGTCTTCCAGTACGACGGTCGATGCCCGCAGCCTGAGCGTGCGTGGCATGGGCGTGGCATCTGTCGGATATTCGGCTGGCGAGCTGCTGATCAGTGTGCCGGCAGCAGCCGGCACGATGAACGTCAGCGCCGGCACCACGAGCGGCAACCTGTCTCAGCTCGTGTTCTCGAACCTTAACGGGGTATCGTTCGGTCTCAATGGTTCCACGATCACAGCCTCGGCAACGGCTGGCGCTGGCACGATAAATTTCAGCGCAGGTACGACCAGCCAGAACCTGACGCAGCTAGTCTTCTCGAACTCGAACAACGTCAGCTTTGGGCTCAATGGCAGCACGGTCACTGGCACGGTCACTGTGCCGGCGCAGACCGTCCAGACGCTGGGTGTCTTTGCGACCTCGAATACGACTGGGCAGTCGTCGTCGTCCACGTTCGACGCGCGCTCCCTGACGGTACGTGGTTACGGCATCATCTCGGCGGGCATGAGCGGTGGCTCGCTGCTGATCTCCTCGCCGGATTCGACGTCGTTCAACCCGCTGAGCGTGGGCTTCTCGACGGGCGGCAACACGGCTGGCACGACTGGCTTCGGCACCGATCGCGTCGTGTTTGCGGGTGGCAACAACATCACGCTGTCCGGCTCGACGAATGCCGGCAGCATGACGATCACGATCAGTGGTGGTGCAGCCGGTGGCGTGGGTCTCAGTGCGGGTACGCAGAGCGTCAACACTGGCACCGTGGTGTTCTCGGACTCGAACGGCATCAGCTTCGGGATGTCGGGCAGCTCGCGAATCACAGCGAGCTATACGGTGCCAAGCACCGCCGGCCTGTTGTCTAACATCAACGTCAGTGCCGGCACCACGAGTCAGAACCTCAGCGGGCTGGTGTTCTCGAACTCGAACGGCGTGTCGTTCGGTCTCAACGGCAGCACGATCACTGCAAGCGCCGTGGGCGGTGCTGGCGGCGGCATCGGTGGTGGTGTCTCGACATTCGGCAACACCGCAGGCAGCACGGGCACGGTGACGACAGGCAACATCGTGTTCGTCGGCTCGGGGCCGATCAGCCTGTCGCAGTCCACGGGGGCGGCAGGCAGCGCTGCCACGATCACCATCCTTGGCCCGGCGGTCTCGTCGCTGTCTGCCACCGGCATCCTGTCGATCTCCTCGAACGGCAGCACGATCTCTATCGGCGCTGGGCCTCTGTCCGCTTATGCGGTCTCGAACACCACGCAGAGTAGCTCGGGCACGTGGGACGCCCGCTCCATGTCATTCCATGGAGCTGGAATCGTCAGCGTCGGTGTCAGCAACGGCAGTGTGGTCATCAGCGCCTCGGCAGCGGGGGCGGGTGATGGCGTCAACATCCTCGCGGCCGGCACGCAGACAGCCACTACGAATGGCACCGTCGCCTTCGTGGACAGCAATGGCATCTCGTTCGGGATGTCTGGCAGCACTAGGATCACGGCGAGCTATACAGTTCCCGGGGCGACCGTGTTCTCCAACTCGAACAATGTCACGTTCGGGTTGAATGGCTCGACCATCACTGCCACGGCGACCTTTGCTGGCGGTGCTGGAGCTGGCTTGAGTGCGGGAACGCAGAGTGTCAGTACCGGCACCGTAGTGTTTTCGGACTCCAACGGCATCAGCTTTGGCATGTCCGGTAGCTCAAGGATCACGGCCAGCTATACCGTGCCCGGCGCCACGGTGTTCTCGAACTCCAACAACGTGAGCTTCGGTCTGAACGGTTCAACCGTGACAGCAACGGCGACGTTTGCACAGACGGCGCAGACCGTAGGGCGGTATGCCCTCGGCAACACGACTGGTCAGTCGTCTTCAAGCACGTGGGACGCTCGCAGTCTGAGCATGGCTGGAGCTGGCATCATCAGCATCGGCAACAGCGCTGGGTCTGGCCTAGTCATTAGCGCCACGCAGAGCAATCCGGCATTCAGTGCCGACGCCTCGTCCACGTTCCAGACACTGAGCTTCCAGAACTCGAACGGGGTGAGCTTCAGCAACAATGCTGGCGCCCTGCGCGTCACGCATGGCCTGCAGTTCACCAGTGCTACCAGTGCCATCACGTCGAATGCGCTGCATACGTCGGCGTCACGTGTCATCAACATCGTGGCTGCCACGAACAACACGGGTGGTGGCACAGCGAGCCTGTCCAGCAACGTCAGCTTCAGCAATGCCAATGGCCTGACGTTCTACACCAGTGCCGGCAACGCAGTCGTGGGTTCGTACACGGTACCGACTATCCCCGGCGCAACGGTGTTCTCGAACAGCAACAACGTCAGCTTTGGATTGAATGGCAGCACGGTGACGGCCACCGCGACGTTCGCCCAGAGCGCGCAATCGATCGGCCTGTATGCGTCCAGTCAGACAACGGGTCAGAGCAGCAGTAGCACAGTGGATGCGCGCAGCCTGACAGTGGTTGGCGCTGGCATCATCAGCGTAGGCATGTCGGGCGGCAGCATGATCGTGTCCGCGTCAGCAGCGGGTGCGGCTGACGGTTTCAACAACATTGCCGCCGGCACCCAGACCGCCAACACGACCGGCACGGTGCTGTTCAACAATGGCAACAACATCTTCTTCGGGATGTCGAACTCCTCGCTGGTCACGGCGCGCGGCTCTATCAACATCTACGCGCAGGGCGATACGACGGGTGATGCGTCGTCGTCCGGCAGGGACCTGCAGTCGCTATCCATCCGTGGCACGGGTGGCAACGTCAGTGTCGGCTTCAGCAACGGCTCACTGGTCGTCAGTGCGACTCAGGCGGCCCAGAGCAACCAGAGCGTCGGTGTCTATGGGGTATCTCAGACTACCGGGTCAGAGTCCTCCGGGACGCTCGATGCGAGAAGCCTATCGGTCATCGGGCAGGGAATTGCCTCGGTAGGTTTCGCGTTCACCAATGTCACGGCTACCACGCGCGGCTTGGTGGTGTCGGTCCCGTTCGCGGCCTTCTCTGCCGATGCGTCCAGCACGTTCAGGACGCTAAGTTTCCAGAACTTGAACAGCGTCAGTTTCAGCAACAATGCTGGCGCTATCCGCATCAACCATGACCTGATGCCAGCCTCGTCGCGTCCGGCGGTGAGCAACAGCGCAGGGTCGTTCACGTTTCAGACGCTGAATTTCTCCAACGCCAACAACGTCACGTTCGGCACCAGTGCCGGCGGCATCATCACTGCGTCCGTGGCAGCCCCGGGCGCAGCGGCCGAGAGCAATGCGTTCAACCTGCTGGGCGCGAACACCGCCGGCAACACGACGGCAACGGGCTCGACCATCGGCCTGTCTGGCATCAACCTGACGCTCTCTGGTACCAATGCCAGTCAGATCGTCATCAGTGCGCCGCCGGTATCGAGCCTGAGCGCGACTGGCTTGGTGTCGATCTCCAGCAACGGCAGCACCATCAGCATTGGCGCTGGGCCGCTGTCGTTCTTTGCGACTGGCAACACCACGCAGTCAAGCAGCGGCACCATCGACGGCCGGAGCATCACGGTAAACGGTGCCGGCATCGTCTCAGTGGGAGTCAGCAACGGCTCGCTGATATTCAGCGCTGCGGGTGGTGCCGGGGCATTCTCTGGAGGCGCGAGCAACCTCGGCAATACCGCTGGCTCGACGGGCATCACGGGCACGCAGATGGTGTTCGTTGGCAGCAATGCGCTGTCTCTCTCGCAGTCCACCGGGGCCAATGGTGGCACGCTCAGCTTCATCGTGCCGCAGACCTCCAGTATTGTCGCAACCGGCGCACTGTCTGTTTCCACCAATGCGTTCACTGTCAGCATGGGCGTTGGCCAGCTCACGGCCTTCGGTGTCGGCAATACCTCAGGCAGCAGCAGCGGCACATGGGATGCCCGCAGCCTGTCGTTCAGTGCAGCCGGCAATATAACGGTCAACATCAGCAACGGTTCGGTGCTGTTGTCGGCTGGCGGAGCACCGCTGGCGACTTACGACATCCTGTGGCTGACCACTGGGCATGACCTGATCACAGGGCAGTACGGTCAGAGTACGCTGCACCTGTGCCCACGGCCAAATGTCCCGCACGTGTCGTTCAACTCCGTCAGCATGCCGGTGCTGGTGAGCTGTGCAACCAATTCAACTTGCCAAGCGACGATCAACTGGCACGTGGGGTTCTACACCAAGAACTCCAATAGCCTGAGTCTGGTCAGCAGTACATCGAGCGCGATGCCGTACACGTTCGGCGGCACGTCAAACAGCTCAATCTACTCTGGGCAGCGTGCGATCGGATTCGGCTGGAACTGCACGCTGTCGGCCAGCGATTACGTCGTCGGCCTGCTGTCGTACACGCAGACGGCCAACAACAATGCGACGATCTCGAATCTGCATGTCAGCGGGCAAGCCAGCAACTGGTCTGGCGTGCTGGGGTCGGCGGCGGCCGCCAGTTACACACGCGCACGCGGGCTGGGCTTTCTGAGCGTCGCGACGGCGGCACTGCCCAACGCGATTGCGTACAGCGACATCGTTGGCACTGGCAGCAATGCGATGCGAGTCGTGCCACTGGGCTTCTACAACGGCTGATGGAGGGGAAATGGCGAAGCCGGCTTTGGTGATGCAGGACTTCGGTGGCGCGCACAACGCCGACTTGGAGAGGTCGGAGGCACGCCTGTTGAAGGGCGGGACGTGGAAGAAGCAGCGGGTCATCGTCGTGCTTCCGGCCGCCGAGCTGATTCCGGCCAAGGTGGCATTGACCCACTGGAACCTCGCCTTCGCGCCCAACAATGGCGTGGTGAGGATCCTCGCGCAGGGCATGGAGGTAGGCGACGCCTACTCCACGGCCGTGCAGAACATCCTCGATCACCCAGAGCTGTCCCAGTGGGAGTACATGCTGACGCTGGAGGCCGACAACTGCCCGCCTCCCGATGGCTTCCTCAAGCTGGTCGAGCGCATGGAGGCACATCCGGAGATGGCCTGCATCGGCGGCCTGTACTACACCAAGGGAGAGGGTGGCGTGCCGCAGATATGGGGAGACCCCAAGGACCCCATCCTGAACTTCAGGCCGCAGCCGCCGGATCCCAATGGCGGGCTCGTGGAGTGCTGTGGCACCGGCATGGGCTTCAACCTGTTCCGGCTGGCGATGTTCAAGGACACCCGGCTGCGCAAGCCGTGGTTCGTTACGCAGACCTCTGGCGGGGGCATGTCCACGCAGGACCTGTACTTCTGGGGGGACGCGCGCAAGTACGGTTATCGGTGCGGCATCGACTGTTCCGTCAAGGTCGGACACTACGACTTCGAGGGCAAGTTCGGTCCCGCAGATTTCATGTGGTGAAGCGTGACCATCGTCGCTACTACATGGCAGCAATCGAGCAGCGCCACCAGTTTTGGGACAGGCGCGTTCCAGTTGTCAGCGATAACCCCGCAGAACAACTGTCTTCTGGCGGTTATCTGCTTTGCTCAGGAAAGCACAGACTCCGGGATGACGGCTGCCGATCTGACGATCAGCGACACGCTCGCCAAGACGTGGACCCAGCGGGCGTCAGTGACGCCAGCAGGGTTCGGCAGTGCAGTGGCTATCTGGACGACGCCGATCGAGCTTGGGCAGTCCATGCAGATCAGTGTGGACGCTGGCGCGCGGAGTGTCTTTTGCTATCGGGTCGAGGTCGTCTGCATCAAGGGCTACGATGAGGCATCGCCGGTCGGTGGATCTGGCAATGCGACTGATGCTGATGGCCAAGGGTCATTGACATTCAACCTGAGCCAGACTCCCAGAGGGGATTCGTACACGCTGGTAGCGGCATTGACCAATGGAACCACGGGGCTGACTGGTGCAATTGCCGGAGATGGCAACATTACCTCTAACAGCACTGGCACGATTACGGACCACTTTCATTGGTTTAGAGGGCTCAAGTCAGGCGCCATCGACGTGATAGATATCACGTTTAGTGACATGAATACGGGGTCCAACAGTAACGGAGCTGGAGCGTGTGCGGTGGAGATCTGGCACAAGCGGAGCGGAAATGCGCCACTGTTTCTTTACAGGTTCTGAGAAATGCCAAAGATAGTCATGAGCGGTGGCCGGATCGTCAATCGTGGCGGGGCCATGGGCGTGGCTACGGTTTTTGATG
>CAYHBE010000045.1:0-8536 GCA_964354765.1 uncultured Dehalococcoidales bacterium
AGATTTCGATATTCAGGCAGAGGTGAGGGCCTGCCATCGGTTCCGGGAAACCGAAGTCCTCACGCATCTCCAAAAGCGAGAGGGTCTCCGCACGTTAACAACCTTATGTTTCTGTAATTTCACCCCCTTCATAGAAAACGAATCCCCCTTGTCATTCACAATATTTTCGTGGTAAAAAACCAAATGCCGGTGATGATATCAAGATGTAGTCTTTATAAAGACTGGGATTGCCACGTCGTCCCGATTGCATCGGGACTGCTAGCAATGGTTGATTTATGGTATTTTTTATTTGCTTATACCTTGTGAGGTAATACAAGCAGAGTGGTAAGGGGGCGCAGCCCCCTTACCGTTTATATCCCTTCCATCGCTAGGGAAGGGATTAAGGGATAGGTCGTTGTGTACTAATGACCCTTGACTAGCACAAGGTAAGTTGTTTAATCTCGATTCCAGCCTGCGCTGGAATGACAGGTTGGTATTTTGAAGTAGTACAAAAGATTTGTTTAATAGTTGAATATTGATATTTGATAGTTAATATCCTATTCCCCTACTTCTTGTTTTCTGTTATCATTGTCTTGTCAAGTCATTTCCGCAGAAATGCTATGCATAGAATAGAAATCCGGTTTAAGTCCCTCATCCCTGATACCCGCGGTATGGGGCTTGTCAAAGATATCGCCGACCTCGGTATCAAAAATGTCAAATCTGCCTTTGTTGCCGATGTATATTACCTGGAAGCACAGCTCACAAGAGGCCAACTTGAAAGCATCTGCCGCGAGCTTCTTGCTGATCCTGTAACTCAAGAATACTCCTATAATGCTGCTATCATGGGCGTAACTGAGAATGCTGGCGTTCGTGATGTTGAAGTCGCTTACAATGCCGGCGTCGTCGATCCGGTAGAAGAAAGCGCCATGAAAGCTATCCGCGACCTTGGTATCGAAGGCGTCAAAGCCGTCAAGACCGCCAAGCGTTACTTAATTCAAGGCAAATTGACCGGTAAACAGATCGAGGAGATATCTGCCAAGCTCCTTGTCAATCCTATCATCCAGCACACTATTCCATCGGGACGCTATAAATTTGCAGAAAATCCGCGCTATCATTTCAAATTAAATGAGGTCGAACTTCTCAAAGCCAGCAAGGTAAAACTGGCAGAGTTGCGGAAACAGTTCGGCTTTAATGATCTTGAGTTTAACGCGATTCTTGATTATTACCGCGAACAAAGCAGAAACCCGACCGATGTAGAGTTGGAAACCCTGGCACAGACTTGGTCGGAGCACTGCGTTCATAAAACATTCAAAGCAAAAATAAACTTTGATAGTAAAGTAATTAATAATCTCCTGAAAAGTACCGTCGCCCGCGCTACGCAGGAACTGAATAAACCATGGTGCCTCTCTGTCTTTATGGACAATGCTGGTGTCATCGAGTTCGATGACGAATGGGCGCTCTGTTTTAAGGTCGAGACGCACAATCACCCTTCGGCAGTAGAACCTTACGGGGGTGCCGCAACAGGGATTGGCGGCGTGATACGCGACCCCTTGGGTACAGGGCTTGGCGCTAAACCAGTTGCTAATACAGACGTATTTTGTTTTGCACCTCCTGATTTCCCACACGAAAAATTACCCCCCGGAGTTCTTCATCCACGACGTATCTTCAAGGGTGTTCGGGCTGGCGTGGCTGATTACGGTAACCGCATGGGCATCCCTACCCTTAACGGCGCAATATTATTCGATGATAACTACCTGGCAAATCCGCTCGTTTTCTGCGGTACACTGGGATTAATGCCGAAAAAAATATCGCAGAGAGGACTCCAGAAAACGGGTGATTTAGTTGTTGTTGTTGGAGGCAAGACAGGTCGCGACGGTATTCATGGTGTCACTTTTGCTTCCGAACAGTTGACCGACGCTTCTGGTGAGCATTCGTTTACGTCAGTGCAGATCGGCAACGCCATTGTCGAAAAGAAAATGCTCGACGTCTTACTTAAAGCGAGGGACCGCGGACTTTATCGACGCATTACCGATGTCGGCGGCGGCGGTCTGTCTTCAGCGATTGGAGAGATGGGTGCAGATACCGGCGTACGTGTCGACCTGGAAAAAGTACCCCTGAAATATGCCGGTCTTTCTTATACTGAAATCTGGATATCGGAATCTCAAGAGCGGATGCTTATCGCCGTACCGCCCGAGCATATCGACGAAATTTTGAAGCTATTTGCCAGCGAAGATGTTGAGGCGGCAGTCATTGGCGAATTCACAAATGATAAGCACCTGCGATTGTTTTACCGGGGAAATCAGGTCTGCGCTCTCACTATGAATTTTCTCCACGAAGGACGTCCGCAGTGGCAGATGAAGGCGGTCTGGCAGCCGCCACTTCATACCGAGCCGAGGTTTAAGCAGCCGGGTGATCTTGGCAAACCGTTGAAAGATATTCTCGCCACCTGGAACGTTTGCAGCAAAGAATGGGTAGTCCGACAATATGATCACGAGGTACAGGGCGGTAGCGTCCTTAAACCACTGGTTGGCATACATAACGACGGTCCGGGTGATGCTTCCATTATTCGTCCGGTTTTGTCGTCACACAAAGGCGCGATTATTTCCAATGGGATTAATCCCGAGTATGGCAAGATCGATGCCTACTGGATGGCTGCAAGCGCAATTGATGAAGCTCTCCGGCAGGTCATTGCTGTCGGAGGAGACCTGAAAGAGCTGGCATTGCTGGACAATTTCTGCTGGGGTGATACCCGTCGACCGGACATGCTGGGTACATTAATAAGAGCTGCACAAGCTTGCTATGACATGGCAATTGTTTACGGGACGCCTTTTATCTCCGGAAAGGATTCTCTCTATAACGAGTTTGAATACAAAGGTAAATTGATTTCCATACCTCACACGCTGCTCGTTTCGGCTCTTGGTGTGATGGACGATGTCAAGCGCGCGATTTCGATGGACTTTAAGCAGGCTGGCGATTTCATTTATGTCGTTGGGGAGACGAAGAATGAACTCGGTGGCTCAGCCTATTACCTGACGCGCGGGTATACCGGTAATAAAGTCCCGACTGTTGACCCAGTGAAAGCAAAAACTGCGATGGAGAAATTGAGCCGTGCAACAGCTAAAGGGCTGGTCAGGGCGTGCCACGATTGCAGTGAGGGCGGTATCGGTGTCGCTGTGGCGGAGATGGCGTTTGCCGGTGGACTTGGCGCGAAAATCAATCTCAAAAACATACCACTATCTGAAAAGATTGCCCGCGACGATTACATTCTCTTCTCAGAATCGAACAGCCGCTTTATTGTTGAAATTGAGTCTGAGAAACTGGCAGCTTTTGAAAAAATTATGAAAGGTAATGTGTTTGCACAGGTCGGCAAGGTGACGAAGTCACCTCGTCTTGAAGTGACGGGATTAAACGATAACAAAATTTTGAGCGAAATAATCGCTGATCTTAAGGAGGCATGGCAAAAGCCTCTACGATGGTAAACGGTAAAGTCAAAGTTCTGGTATTGCGTGGTCCCGGCACAAATTGTGACGGCGAAACAGTGTTTGCGTTTGAACGTGCCGGTGCTGAAGTAACCACAGCACACATTAACCGGCTGATTGCAAAGGAATACGACCTCTTTGATTTCCAGGTGTTTGTGATTCCCGGCGGTTTTACCTACGGCGATGACATTGCCGCGGGTAAAGTGCTGGCAAACGAGTTAAAAGTAAAATTAGGCGAAGAAGTTACGCGGTTCGTTGACGAAGGTAGATTAATACTCGGTATCTGCAATGGTTTCCAGGTGCTGATGAAAGCCGGCATTCTGCCGATGCTCAAAAAAGGCACCACCCCTCCCCTAACGCTCACCAACAACGATTCTGGTAAATTCGAATGCCGCTGGGTTTATCTCGGTGTAAACCGCAAGAGTCCCTGCGTCTTCACTAAAGGTATGGAAAGAATGTATATTCCCGTCGCTCATGGCGAAGGCAAGGTCATGGGAGATTTGACCGCTATTACAGACACGAATATCGCGGTTTATTATATGGATGATAAAGGCAGCCGCAATGCCAAGTACCCTTGGAATCCAAATGGTTCCATGAAAAATATCGCCGGCATCTGCGATGATTCAGGCAGGGTTTTTGCTTTGATGCCCCACCCCGAACGTCACATTCTTGCCACCCAGCACCCGCAGTGGACACGTTTGGGTGCTAAAAAACACGATGACTGCTTCCCGGTTTTCCAGAACGCAGTCAAGTACGCAAAGCGGATTTAGAAAAGACCTCACTCCCTAAATCCCTCTCTCTGTCGCAGAGAGAGGGATTTGAATTTACACATCATGGAGTAATGTATGATACGCGGAACTCGTGTCTGGCATACAACTCCAGAAGCATGGGAAAAGCTTAAACCTTTAGCTCGACAAAAAAGGAGTATTCCCACCCATACAGAAGAAAAGTTGTGGAAATGTCTTCGCAACAGGCAATTATCAGGATTTAAGTTTAGACGACAATACAGTATAGAGCGTTTTATTGTGGATTTCTTCTGTGCAGAGGTGGGCTTGGTAGTTGAAATAGACGGTCCAATTCACGATTATCAACGTGAAGAAGATAACATTAGAGAAAATTACATCAAAAGTCAGGGCATGATGATGCTAAGGTTTTCCAACGAGGAAGTAACCAATAATATTTCTTCGGTTTTGCATAGAATTTCTAAGGTTCTATCGCAAAATCGGAGATAATAGAATTAATCCTCCCTCTCTGAGACGGAGAGGGAACTGGAGGGTGAGGTCTTTAAAGGGAGTGAGGTTGTAGCGCTCTCAAACTTCTCCCTTCCTAGGTTTACGTACAGAGTGAGGTCTTTAAAGAGAGTGAGGTCGTTCAGATCGTCTTTACTTCCACCCTTTTCCCGCCGCCGCCAGCGGTGCCACTGCCAGCCAGAGTATGATGGTGGCAAGCATCGATTTTACATAGCTGATATCGAGCGCACCCGGTACAAATTTTTCAATGTTGGCATTCCAGAGTAGCATGAAAATGAAAGCGCTCAGGAAAAAGCCGGGAATTGCCGCCAGGATTCTAAAATAACCCATTGTAACCTCCTTGAAAATATCTAAAGTCTAAGATTTAAATCCTAATTAATCTCAATAAGTTGCCAGGGTAATCCCTGCTTCACATCCCATTTTGCGTGTGCGTAGAAATCAATGTCAAAGCGAGCCTCATTCGTTACCCGGTGCCATTCCGCTAGTGTGATCTTCCCCATGTTCGCTAGCGGATTTGCTAACTTTTCATCCCCTCTTGATAATACTGTCTGCACCTCACTCCAATCGATACTCTCATTTTTCACGCTGATACCTTTTTCGGGTAGACGGCTCTTAAGCAATGCCAGTCTATTTTTTATGACTGCAATCGATTCCATTCCTTCTCTTTGAAAAGACGTGCCTGCTTTGGGAACAAATGGAGCGATTGTGAGCGTGATGCGACTTGTTCTCACATGAGTGTCAAGTATTGCTTTGCAGCCTAACACCAACTCTGCCATTTCATTAATATCTTCGTCGGTTTCACTTGGTAGTCCAATCATAAAATAGAGCTTGATTTGTTTTACACCTTGATCGCCAACCTTTTCGACTGCTTTAAAAATATCGTCTTCATCAATGCCTTTGTGAATATAGTTGCGCAGCCGCTGCGAGCCAGCTTCGGGTGCCAGTGCTACCGTTGTCGTCCCCTTTGCTACTTCACCGAGGACAATCGATGGGAGTGGTCGTATTCTTAATGAGCTTACCGAAATATCAGCGCCCATCTGTTGTAACTTTACTGCAAATTCTTCAATCTGTGGGTGGTCGGTGACTGCGGGTCCGACTAGACCCAGCCGTTTTCGGTATTTTAGTCCTTCCCTCGCTTGTTTGATCAAGCTTTCGAGAGAATGGAATCGCATGGGTTTGTAAGCACAGTTCACAAGACAAAAACGGCATCCCCATTTACATCCGCGCTGGACTTCAATCAAGTACATGTTGCCAAGTTCAGTCTCGCGGGTAAGCACAGTAGAATGAGTAGGGAAGGTATCCAGGTCTTCGAGCCACTGCCGTCTGACTGGTCGTTCTGATATTCCCGGTACAAAGACACCTGGCAGCTTAGCTAACTCATTAAGCAGCGCCTGTCGATCTTCACTACTTCTCTCTTTGAACACTGGAAGCAACGCAGGTAGAATGACTTCGGCTTCCCCAATACACAAACAGTCGAAGAACGGAGAAACCGGCATGGGATTGACAGTCACGCACGGTCCGCCGGCAATCACGAGTGGATGTGATTCATCACGGTCTTTCGCATAAACCGGGATCCCGCTTGATTTTAGTATTTGCGAAATATTGAAATAGTCAAGCTCATAATTTAACGAAAAAGCCAGCACCGCGAAGTCACTTAGCGGACGCTGTGATTCCATAGCTAGCGGTATGTTATTGGATAGTTCGTAAAAAACGCGTTCACAAATCGCATCAGTATAGTTGTTAATCAAATTGTAAATAACCTGGGTACCCAGGTTAGACATCCCAATATAATATGAGTTCGGGTATATGAGGGCGATAGGCAGCTTCCCGCCCCATTCCTTAAAGATAGTACCAGTTTCGCGGGAAAGTCTTGAATGGATTAGTCCTGCAGTGTCCCTCTTCATCTAATAATTTTTATCTCTTGCTCGTGCTTACACTAGAATTTACCTTGATGAGAGGTTTTTATTCCGATATAATCTTACCCGACTCCAGTTCAATCGCCTTTTGTAGAGCTTCCTTCGATTGCGCATGCTTGCCAAGTTTACCTAGAGAAACGCTCAACCGTCTCCAGGCTTTAACGTAAGAAGCATTGATTTTTATGGCTCGCTGGTACGCCTGGACAGCTTCTATATATTTGTTGTGACTGGCGAATATTTCTCCTTTGCAAAACCACGCTTCCTCAAACTCTGGTTCGATTTCAGTCGCGCGTATCAAAGACTGCATCGCATCCTGGTACCTGCCTGTTTTTGCTATCGCCGATCCCTTCGCAAACCATGCCATGGCATTATCTGGTGTGATCTTCACAGCCTCATCGAAAACTAAAATAGCTTCATCAAATCTGGCGAGTTCAGCCAGCGCATTTCCTTTGCCTAACAGCGACTCAACATAATCAGGGTTAATTTTCAGAGAATCCTCATAAGCTTTAATCGCATTGTCATATTTACCCCAGTCGTATAAAGCATTACCTTTATTATGTGCCGCCAGGAAATATTCAGGCTCCAGCTTGAAGGCCTCATCAAAGGCTGAAACAGCATCATCATATTTATTTAATTCATACAGAGCCACGCCTTTATTGTTCCAGGCAGGAGCATACTCGGGAGTAATTTTAATCATTTTGTCATAAGAGTTAACTGCTTCATCGAGTTTTCCCGATTTGTGAAGGGCAATAGCACGTTGCAGCAAAATGTCCCTGTCGTCGGGTTTCAACGAATTTGCCTGATCGAACATTTGTAGAGCTTCGGGGTATCTCCCCAAGTTGCTCAGAATTATCCCTTTGTTTAGAAGTGCTTCCGTTAAAAATGGACTGACACGTATTGCGTCATCGTAGGCTTTTATCGCCTCGTCGTATCGCTCGAGTGATGCCAGGGCGCTTCCTTTGTTCGTCCACGCTTCACCAAGCGCCGGTTGCAATTCAATTGCTTGTTCGTAGGCCTCAATTGCTTCTTGATACTGTTTTGCAGCGAAGTGGGCTAGTCCTTTTTCAAACCATTCTTTAGCGGATGCATCTGGTACCACAAGTCCTCCTTGTAGGTTAATGCAGTGCTGTATTTATCTTAAAAAAGTAAGCCAATTTGATTATTGTTAACTGATTATTTCTTGGTTGTTGCATCTTGTATCATGATTATATTTCTACGATTTGAAAATTCTCACTCGTCGGTTCGGGTCTTTCCCGGTACTCTGTGAAAACAAACCGTTCCTTTCGACAACCAGGTGCTGCAGTCGGCGGATATAAGCGCTTTGGGGACTCAACTCGATACTTTCCTGTCCATTTTTCACTGCTTCCACGGCTTCCTTAGCTTCATCGAGAGCGCTTTTAAATGAATTGTCTTTTTCAGTTGCTTCGATCGGGTAAACTGAACTGAGCAACTGCCTCACCTGCATTGGAGTGTTACCTCTCAATACGTAAATTGGCAGGTTCCTGTTTTCAGCATCTTTGATTCGCTGAGGTTTCTGTCGGTAATACTTCTTGGAAGTTACCATCAGGCTGGCATCTTCTATGCCAGGGACAATATGAAGGTGAATTCCCATCTCGGTCGCAACCTGTTCGAGTCTGCCGCGGTTGACTCCGTATAGATATAATCGAGGTGCTTTCACATCTCTGCTTTCTGGCTTGTTTCGTCCCTGGGTCGGTTTACGGACATCGGTGGCTGGAGTAACATGCTCAACAACCACATCTCCGCTTTCCCCGAGGCTCCGAACTTCTAACTCTTGAGGCGCACCCCTTAAGATATCATCGACCGCAGAAGCCACATCCGGACGGATAGCTACCTTGTCCCGCTCCTGTATTTCCACCAGTATATCGAAAGTCGGGGATGACATCCGTTCGAG
>CAYHBE010000046.1:0-8517 GCA_964354765.1 uncultured Dehalococcoidales bacterium
CGAGGTTGAAATTGAGCATTCGAGGTTTCCGCTTTGATTTTGACATTATCTGGCGTATTGTACGTATTGGCTTCCCTGCCCTTATATCGGGAATTCAACGAACGCTTCAACAGTTTATCCTGATGTTATTTATGGCTCCATTTGGTACAATTGCTATCGCCTCACACACGATATCCCAGAGGATAGAAATGTTCTTGTTTATGCCTGCAATGGCGCTCGGTATGGGAGCAGGCGTCCTTGTAGGACAAAACCTGGGAGCAAATCAGGTGGAACGTGCGGAAAAAAGTGCCTGGTTAGCTACAGCTCTTGTGGAAGCGGTGGCTGTTATTTGCAGTGTTGTAATACTTATCTGGCCGGGTCCTATCGTTAGTATTTTTAACAATGAACCTGAATTGATAAAAACAGCTACCGAATACCTTTTCATTGCCCTTCCTGGCTTCGCTATGGTTGGTTTTATGATGGTGTTAATGAACGCCATCCAGGGAGCGGGTGATACAGTTCCCATGATGGTAATCAGTATCGTCACAACGTGGTTAATTACCATTCCGTTCGCCTATTTTTTGCCAAGGTGGACAGACTGGGGTGTGTATGGAGTGCGCTGGGCGATGACCGCCAGTATGTTAATTGGCGCGGTTGCTAATATTATCTATTTCCGCACAGGCAGATGGAAAACAAAAAGCGTATAATTCTCTAGGGCTTTAGCGGTAAAAATCCATCATCCTGTTATCAGAGTATAATATTTCATCACATATTTCTGTGATAACGAGAGATATATTGAACTTCAAACCTGTTTCACCTTCTAACGTCGCAAATTCTTTTAAGGCTTCAGGACAACCTCCGGGTCGGTTCAATGCTTCATTGGATTTAACCCAGGGAAGCATTCCTTTAACGCTATTAAAACTTTCCTGGCCTATGATCGTCGGCAGCGGTCTGAACATGCTCGGACCCACAATCGATGTTATCTGGGTAGGGAAACTCGGTTCAACAGCCGTGGCAGGAGTAGGGGTAGCAGGTATCGTTATTATGGCGATTATGTCGGCGATGATGGGCATGGTCACCGGGATGCGGGCGCTTATTGCCAGGAGTATCGGAGCTGATAATCCGGAAGAAGCAAACAATATCGCAGCGCAGTCGATCGTCGTAAGCGGTATCATATCGGGCGTTATCGCACTGGCTGGATTTTTCTTAGCAACACCGCTGTTATCATTGATGGGGCTTGAAGCCGGAGTGGTCGAGGAAGGTTCCGATTACCTCCGCATGGTTTTCATCAGTACTATTCCTATGATGCTCCGCTTTATGTGTGAGGGCAGCATGCAATCGGCAGGCGATTCCTTCCGCCCGATGATTATCACTGCGGTATACAGAGCGATACATATCGGTTTATGCCCGTTTTTTATATTCGGCTTGTGGATATTCCCGGAGCTTGGTGTCACCGGAGCAGCGGTTACGAATTTAGTTTCTCAATCAATCGGCCTGGTTATTTCGGTCTGGGTGCTGACAACCAACCGCACGAGGCTGCGAATAAGTTTTAAAGGTTTCAAGATCGATTGGCATGCAATCTGGCGTATATTAAAAATAGGTATACCATCGTCGATCATGGGTGTGCAGATGTCGTTGGGGAATTTTGTTTTGATCAGGTTCATCAGTCCGTTCGGCACCAGTGCGGTTGCCGCTCACACAATCTGGCAGCGAGTTGATATGCTTTTAATGATGACTGTCATGGGTGTTGGAATGGGAGCAGGAGTTCTAGCCGGACAAAATTTAGGTGCCAATAAACCGGAGCGGGCGGTTAAGAGTGCGTGGACAGCAGCGCTTATGGGTGAAGGATTTTTAGTGGTTTCGGCAGTGGCGATTTTCTTTGGTGCTGAAAGCGTTGTTCGACTGTTTAATAGCGAGCCGGCGCTGGTGGAAACCGGTGCTGCATTTTTACGGATCGCCGCCAGTGCGTACCTGTTTGCCTCTTTCCTCCTGGTTTTCCAGTACTGCATTTCAGGGGCGGGAGATACGCTGCCACCGATGATTCTCAGCATCGTAGGAACATGGATAGTCCAGATTCCGCTAGCGTACTTTTTACCTAAAATTACCGGGTGGGGAGTATATGGAGTGCGCTGGGCGATAGTGATCACGGCTTTTTTATTAACTTTGAGTTACATATTGTATTTCTTATCGGGACGCTGGAAGAGGAAAATAGTTTAACCCGGGGAATAAATGAAAGTTGTCATTCAGCGCGTAAAAAAAGCATCGGTCTCGGTTGACGGTGAAACAATTGGTGAAATCGGACAGGGTCTGGTAGTTCTTGTCGGCGTAGCCCAAGGTGACACTGCCGACGACATCAATTACCTTGTCGAAAAAATCGTTAACTTGCGCATCTTCAGCGATTCCGAAGGTAAATTCAATTTGTCAGTGATTGATGTTATGGGCGACCTACTCCTGGTCAGCCAGTTTACTCTTTTAGCGAGTACTCGTAAGGGAAGAAGACCTGGTTTCACAGATGCTGCAGCTCCAGAACAAGCTGAAGTTCTATTCAACGAATTCGTATCTCGTGCGAGTGCAAGTGGACTGAGGGTGGCAACCGGCAAATTCCAGGCGCACATGCAAGTGGAAATTAACAATGACGGGCCAGTTACCATCATCATTGACAGCCGCGAGCGTTTTGAGAGCCGCAGGTAATAACCGCAACCATTTGCATTTACAAGATATTGCATTAATCACTCTATCCCTGCTATGATTGTCTCATGAACCTATTCGGGAAAAAACCGAAATCGACCGAAGCATATAACCACATTGTCGACGAATTGCGAGAAAAAGGACTGCGCATGACACCCCAGCGAATGATGATCATCGCCGCCGTCGAAAACAGCAATAATCACGTAAGCGCAGAAGAGATATATTCCCAGGTTATTGAAAAATATCCCGATGTTAATATATCTACTGTCTATCGGACGCTCGATACACTTGAAGAGCTGAGACTGGTAACTAAAACCGACCTTGGAGACGGGCGTGTCAGGTATCACCCGGCGCATAAAGGACACCACCATCACCTGGTTTGCCGCGAATGCGGTAAGATTATCGACCTCGATGAGAAAGCGCTTGCAGGTCTCCAGGAGATACTACTTCAAAACTACAATTTTGTCGCCGACTTAAGACACCTGGGGATACCAGGTATTTGCGTTAAGTGCAAACGACAGATTGTTAGAGAAGAATAATTTAGATTTTTTCGTAAAATCCGTAAATTGAGTCTATTTTAACGTAATAAGGGAGGAATCCCCTCGTGAAAATTACACCGTTGTTGTCGCTAATGCTGCTGTTTCTTGTTCTTCCCGGTCTTAGTGCCTGCAATAATAATGAAAATTCCAGGTTAAAAGTAGTCACCAGCACATCTTTAATTGAATACATAGTGCGAGAGGTAGGGGGAAACAACGTCGAAGTTATCAATATGGTGCCGCCGAACCAGCACCCCGGCAATTTCGATGTCAAACCGGGCGATATAGAAAAACTCGCTAATGCCAGCCCGTTTTTACTGCACGGATACCCCGGAGAGGCATACGCCGATAAACTGATCGCCTCCGCTAATAATCAAAATCTTGTCGTCTCTAAAATAAGTATCGATGGCAACTGGATGATTCCTTCGGTGCAGGCGATGGCAACGGATATAATCGCTGGTATTTTAAGCGAAGTTGATCCCAGCAATGCCTCCTCGTATATGAATTCAGCGGACAATTACAAGAAGAAAATTCAGGCAAAAGAGACAGCCATCAAAAACAGGCTGCTTGAAGCCGATGTAATGAAGATCAATGTAATTGCTTCTATCCGCCAGGCTGATTTCCTCGGATGGGCTGGTTTTAACGTTATAGCCACCTTCGGAGGTACGCAATCTCTGACGCCGCAGGTTGTCAAGGATCTTGTCGATCAGGGTAGGGCAGCGAATGTAGTCCTGATCGTGAACAATATCCAGGACGGTCAGGATGCTGGTAAAGCAATCGCGGAAGAACTGGATGCACAGAACCTGAATATATCTAACTTTCCCGGTGGATTGGATGACACTAACACCTGGGAAAAAGCCCTCGACCGGAATGTCACAATTCTACTTGATGCCATCACCAGAGTGAGAGCTTCAGTAAAATAAATGGAAAATTCAATCATTCGTATAGAGAATGCGGTTGTTTCCTACCGGGATGAAGCTGCCCTGGGTGGTGTTTCGCTGGACGTGAAAGCCGGTGAATTTGTCGGGATAATCGGACCGAACGGAGCCGGCAAGACAACTTTACTCACGCTCGTTAACGGTTTGGGTAAGCTATCCAGTGGGAATGTCACAGTCCTCGGAAAACCTGTTATCGGCAGCAATCGCCACGAGCTTAGAAAACAGGTAGGCTATGTCGCCCAGGTAGAAATCATCGACAAACGTATGCCGATGAGCGTTAGAGAGGTTGTGATGCTGGGCAGGTACGGTATTCTAGGTCTATTCCGCAGACCGGGAAGACGCGACTGGGCAATTGTAGACGAAACCCTGGAAATGGTCGGGATGGCTTATCTGGCTAATCGTCCTGTCGGGCACCTTTCGGGCGGAGAACAGCAGAGGGTCTCGATTGCTCGCTGCCTGGCACAGGAACCGAAAATATTTTTGCTGGATGAACCGACGGCGTCACTTGACTGGAAAGCCCAGACCGAAATTTTAGAAATGGTAAAGCGGCTTCATGATGAACGACAATTAACGACTCTTTTCGTGACACATGACCTCGATGCTCTTCCTCATACGTGTGATCGCGTGGTACTGATGAAAGACGGATTAATTATCGCCGATGGTACTCCTGACAAGCTAATCTCGACAGAGAACTTGAGCCGGCTTTTCAATATCCCCGAACTGGTCGTGGAGGAAAGGCGTCCTCACGTGCACCGGAGGGAGTGACAAATTGGACCTGTCAATTTTAGGTTACCAATTTATGCAAAATACGATTCTCGCCGCTTTCCTTGGCGGCATTGCTTGCAGCACCGTCGGAGTTTTCGTGGTATTACTACACATGCCCTTCATTGGAGTGGCGATGTCCCACGCTGCCTTCGCTGGCGCTTTGCTGGGATTGTGGCTGGGATTTGATCCGCTCGTCGGGGCGTTCGTCTTCAGCCTTGGAGCTGCCGCCGTTATAGGACCGCTGGCAGACAGAGGTGAGATCAGCCCTGAAACGTCATTGGGTATTGTTTTTTCTTTAGCACTGGGGCTCGCGTTTCTATTCATAGGGCTGATGCCTACCACGCGGTCGGCGGCCCTAGATTTATTATGGGGAAGTATTTTAACTGTTAACCGAGGCGATGTCATACTACTGGCAATTGTCGCCTTCGTGATAGTCGGGCTTGTCATTCTATTTTTCAAAGAAGTCCAGGCGGTTGTTTTCAACCGTAATATTGCTCTCGCGGTTGGGCTGCCAGCCACTTTAATTCTCTATGCGGTGCTCTTTCTAACAGGCACGACGGTTACCGTTTCACTGCGCAGTATCGGAGGGCTTTTAATTTTTAGTTTGATTCTCAATCCGGCTGCTGCCGCCTATCAACTTACCTATAGTATGAAAAAAATGTTCCTGCTTTCGGCACTATTCGGCGTACTTTCAGGTTGGATTGGACTGTTCTTTTCCTACATTTTTGACCTTCCGAGCGGTGCAACGATCGTTGTGACATCGTCAGTAATTTTCCTGTTGGCAGTGGTTTTCTCACCTAAACGCCGCGTTAAACAGTGGCGCATAAAACGGATCGTGGGAAAACAATAATGGTACGCGATTACTTCAACGACAAGGCTGAGAGTTGGGACAGTTATGCCTCCGAGAGAAACCACAGTAAGCTGGAAAAGATGATAAAGCGGTTGGAATTGAACCCCGGAAATACAGTGCTCGACGTTGGCACAGGTACGGGAGTTTTCCTGCCGTATCTCATTGGAAAGGTCAGAACTAACGGACAGGTCATCGCTTTAGATATCGCCGAAAAAATGCTTCTTCAAGCACGAAATAAAGGCTTTAGTGGGAAAATCAGTTTTCTCTGCGCAAATGTAGAACATATTCCATTAAAGTCGGAGACTTGTGACGCGGCAGTCTGCTATTCGAGTTTTCCTCATTTCCAGAACAAGGTAAAATCTCTACGAGAAATTCAGCGAGTATTGAAAACAGACGGCAGGATATTCATATGTCACACTTCTAGCAGGAATCATATTAACCAGATTCATATGAATATCCCAACATTACATTGTGATACTCTACCAGATCATCAGGAGATGCAACGTTTAATGCAGACGGCAGGATTTAATGATATCCAGGTTGAGGATGAAGAAGAAAGCTATTTTGCACGTGGTCGCAAACCATAAGGTTGCAATTCCAGGCTGATGTCCAGCGCTTTTGATGAATGCGTCAACGCCCCGACTGAAATGAAATTCACACCTGTCTCTGCTATGGCACGAACGCTTTCAAGGTTTACTCCACCGGAAGCTTCACTCAAAATACCTGATGGCAACAACTTTACTGCGCGCTTCATCATCGCAAGACTCATATTGTCAAACATGATGATATCAGCGCCTGCTTCGACTGCTTCCCGCACCTCATCCAGGCTTGTAGTTTCCACCTCCACCTTTAACCCCGCTGGTGCTTTCCTCCTAGCTTGAGTTACGGTGTCTTTCATGGTTTTTCCCCTGGCACGCAGAAGTGCAAGATGGTTATCTTTAATAAGAATGCCATCCGCAAGATTGAGCCGGTGGTTGTGGCCCCCACCCATCCGCACCGCATATTTTTCCAGCAATCGATAACCCGGCGTCGTCTTGCGAGTGTCAATAATCATGATCGGCAAATCATTCACGCGAGCGACAAACTGGCTGGTAAGAGATGCGATGCCGCTCAGACGCTGCAAAAAATTCAAGGCAGTGCGTTCGCCGGTTAAAATCGCGCGGGCTTTGCCTTCTACCTTTGCAATGATATCACCCTTATTAATCGGCGAGTCGTCTTTGATAAAAATCTTGAAATTTATTTCTGGATCGAGTTTTAGAAATACACGCATGGCAATGTCGATGCCTGCGAGCACACCATCCGCCTTGGAAAGAAAAATTGCGCTCGTTTCCAGCGCTGCTGGTATCAGTATTTGAGTTGTGATATCCCCGGTACCAATATCTTCCTCAAAGGCAAGGTCGATCAGGTGGTCAATGGTTTTCTGAGGAATTTTAAAACGTCTTTCCATAATTATGCATAGTATAACGTATTATCGTTCACACGTCACGTCCATTAGTTACTCAGTTATTAGTTATGGTTTTTAGCTTTGAGTTTTAACTTTTGAGTTATACTCCGGCTCTTGCTACAATAAAGCCAGCAGGAATAAATATGACCACCAGACTTAAGACAACCACATATACTCATACCCCTTTAAATGAAGATGTTGAGGCTTTCGCCGGCTACTATACTCCTGAAAAAGAAGCCCGTTTAGAATTTCAGGGCAGGGAAATTCTGTACATAATCGGGCATGTAGTAATTGAGTGTACCTGCGGACCGGGACATACCTGCACATCAGCCAATTATTGGTACGCAACCATTCCTGGATATATCGTAAACTGGCAGTTTGAAAAGAACATGAAAGGGTATCCGGTCACAGAGATCGAACCTATAAAAGACCCTGGACTACAAAACCTGATTCGCAAAGCTATAAATAAAAACGAAAGTGTTATGCGAATTGATTTCTGGTAGATGCCAAATAGTGATCAGTTATCAGTATTGAGTTTGCGTTTTACTTACGTTTTTTCCAGGTTAAATTCTCAAGCCAAAATGCCAACGCAAGCAATATAACCGCCGCTCCGACTCCCACCCCGAAAGCCAGTACATTTTCCCGGAAAGAGACACTCTTGACATACGCATCCCAACCCCAGACAGTTGCGTAAGCAAGCGCCAGATATTTGACTACCTTACCCGGAACGCAACCGATAAGGTATTTCCATGCCGGGAAACGCAGGTTACCAGCTGCAAGTCCCATAACATCCATGGGTAATGGAGTCGCGGAAACCAGGAAAACAACCAATATCCCTCTTTTTTCTAGCCAACTAACTGCCCTTAGATATGCTTTGTTATTACCCCAAATACCCCGACCGCTATAACCTGCTAAATATGCGGTCATCTCACCGATTGCGCCGCCTGCGGCAGCTACCAATCCGACAAATAATGGATTCAAAACAGTAGCCAGCGGAAGTATTAGTAGCAAGCTGGGCATAGGCAATACAATCGTCGCGTTTGCGGCTAGACTGACAACAAATACTCCTAGATATCCGGCATCTCCAAGCGCTGAAAGTTTATCCTGGATGAGGAATAAAAAAATGGTAATACAGAGAACAGCTACGAAGATTAAAATAGAGAGGAAATTACGTTTCAACCAGCTGCCAACGATTGGTTTAGGAGCCTGGTTATTCGTGGTACTCATTGAAGGTATTGTAACACAATACACATGAAGGCGAGATTCACTTCAAGCGAGTTTGTCCACTATCTTTATCTCTGATATACTGGAAAAGTG
>CAYHBE010000047.1:0-8395 GCA_964354765.1 uncultured Dehalococcoidales bacterium
GGATCGCCGGCGAGCCGGGAACCGGTAAAAGTATGCTTGGCGGTTATATTGCCTCTTCGGATGCAAGAAGAGGGATTCCTACGATAATTATAGATGGTAATGGGTCGCTGATTAACAACCTGATCCGGTCGATTCTGGCGTTGCCGCAGCTTGTACGAGAGGAAGTTCTTTCGCGGTTTGTCTATGTTGACCTCAAATCAAATATGGCAAGCGGACTGCCGTCTATAGATGACTTCGGTTTCAGTGGATGGTGGACGTGAGTAAGAAATCAGGTTTCGACAGCGAAGTATTCTGATTTCTACTGTTTTTTACGCAGGATTTTGCGATTTGCACAAAACGTTCAGAGCTAATATAATAGAGGGCTGGCAGCGCTATTATTTAAGAAGGAGTCGTTATGGAACTAAAAGACATCAAGACCATTGGTATCCTTGGCGCCGGCGTTATGGGCGGCGGTATTGCCCAAACAGCAATACTTGCCGGATTCAATGTCATTGTCCGCGATCTGAAAGACGAAATCCTGGCCAACATGAAAGAAGTCATGATTAACGGCAGGTTCGGATTCAAAGGCGGCATTGAGCGCGGCAAGCAGACCCAGGCTGAAGTCGATGCAGCTTTAAAAAGACTGTCTGTCACGACCAAAGTCGAAGACCTAAAGAACGTCGATTTCTTACTGGAAGCAATCGGCGGCGGCGGTGGCCGTGAGCTTGAGAACAAAGACCTCAAGTTGAAGGTTTTCGCTGAAATGGACAAGATTTGTAAAAAAGAAGCCGTTTTCGCCAGCAACACTTCCATGTTCACGATTGCTGACCTGGCGAAAGCAACAACTCGACAAGACCGATTTCTTGGTATGCACTGGTTCAGCCCCGCCAATGTTATGAAAGCTGTCGAAGTAATCTGGACAGCAGAAGTAACAAAAGATGTGGTTCAAACAACTTGTGATCTGACCCTTAAACTGGGAAAAACCTGCTCTGTGATCAAGGATGTCCCGGGTGATACCGGATTCATCGGCAACCGTCTCATGGGCGTCGTCAGGAGAGAGGCATTCAAACTTGTCCAGGAAGGGATTGCTTCCGCTGATGACATCAACAAAGTAATGGTCGGCGGTTTTAACTGGCCGGTTGGACCACTACCCAGCGGCGGACCCAGCGCTCGAACCGGTTGGCGATAAGCCAACTCGATAAATCCAGTGTAAATTGAATATTGTTAGAAAGAGAGGGTGTCCGATATCCCGGGCACCTTCTTTTATTTAGACCTTCTTAAAGTGTTTTTCCCACGAAATTGGGAATCCATTCAACCACTTGCCTTGGGTAAAGCGGGTCTGCTCATGCCCAGTGCCGTTACTGCCATTAACCACTATCAGACCGTGTTTTGAAGTGACATGTTTATTTATGGGTTCCTGCGTCCGCAGGAAAGACATTGGGGAAAAGGGGGCTTTCAGATTTCGTGTTTCGGTTAGGATTTTCTCAATCTGAGTGTGTTATAATTTTTAAGTCTATGGAGGATTCAAAGTAACCGTGCTGCATCAAATACTAATTAAACTTATTGCCGAAGCAGTCAATAGTGCACAAAAAGCAGGCAAGTTACCAATTGTGGCTATTCCGGATATCACGATTGAGCGGCCTCAGAATCCAGAACACGGTGACTATGCTACCAACCTGCCTCTCAGGTTAGCGCGTGCTGTTAACACAAATCCGTTGATGATTGCACGAGAGCTAGTATCGTTTATCGCTCCAACCGAGGAGATTGCGAAAGTGACGGCTGCACCCCCGGGCTTTATTAACTTCACGCTAAAAGATAAGTGGCTCGCCTCACAGGTGAATGCAATCTTAAAAGCTGGTGAGTCCTTTGGTGATAATAAAAGAGGTAATGGCTCGAAAGTCCAGGTCGAGTTTGTCAGTATCAATCCAACCGGTCCATTACACGTTGGCCACGGGCGGGGTGCAATTCTCGGCAGCACTCTTGCAAATGTCCTCGCAGCGAACGGCTACCTGGTTGAGAGGGAATATTATTTCAACGATGCCGGCAGCCAGATGAATGCCTTTAAGCAGTCGCTCTATGCCCGTTACATGCAGAGCCTTGGTATTCAAAAAGATATCCTCGAAAACGGCTACCACGGAAGTTATATGGTGGATATCGCCAAAGAAATTATTACTGAGCATGGCGAAAAATTTCGCAATCTAAAGGAAGAAGCAGCGATACAGCAATTGGGTGAACTGGGTGTGCGAAAAGTAATGGATGGGATAAAAGAAGAGCTTAAAATTCTCCGCGTAGAATACGATGTCTGGTTCTCCGAGCAGAGTCTTTACCGTGATGGTCAGTACAAAAAAGTACTGGAAATCTTGCGTAAAAATGGTTTCTTGCTCGAAAAAGAAGGCGCTACCTGGTTTGTTTCCACGGCTCTCGGTGAAAATAAAGATAATGTGGTTATACGTAGCGATGGATCACCGACTTACTTTGCCGCGGATATCGCTTATCATTACAATAAATTCGTCGAGCGCGGATTTAACAAGGTCATCAATGTCTGGGGTGCTGACCACCAGGGCCACGTTTCCCGGCTTAAAGCAGTCGTTGGTGCTTTGGGCATCGATCCCGCGAGCTTACAAATTATCATTCACCAGATGGTCACGCTGAAACGTGGCGGCGAACTGGTACGTGTCTCCAAACGTACCGGTGATATCATAACGCTCCGTGAGATTATGGATGAAGTTGGTGTCGATGCTTGCCGCTATTTCTTCCTGGCGCGCTCCGCCAACAGCCAGATGGACTTCGACCTGGAGCTTGCCAAAAAACAGTCACAGGACAATCCGGTTTATTACATCCAATACGCTCATGCTCGCATCGCGAGCATCCTGCGATTAGCACAGGAACGGCAATTCAGCTTTGACGACGGTGATGTTTCATTGCTTACGACTGAAGCCGAATTAACGCTTATTCGCCGACTTCTACAGCTTCCTGAAATCATAGAAACGATAGCGAATACCTCCGAACCACATCACCTGGCATACTACGCACAGGATCTGGCAACCATGTTCCACCTTTTTTATCGCGACTGCCGCGTAGTGACGGATGATGAGGCGATGACAAAAGCCCGCCTCAAGCTGGTAAAAGCCGCACAGATAGTACTAGCGAAGACACTCGGTCTTATGAGTATGACCGCACCGGATAAGATGTAAATATTTTGCTTCTCGCTTCTTTGGGGAGAGAATAGACGTACTTTACATTGTATACGTTTTAGCTATTAATAGTGTATTTAATTACTTCCCAGTTCCAGCTGCTTCTTGTACAGCTTAATTAGTTCCGCGTAAGTCAGATTCCCACCCTGCCCTCTTTGTAGTTTCCGGCCTGGGGACACTGACTTAATAACACCGGGAATTCCCATCACCATCGAGTTGTCAGGTACTTCTGTATTCGGACTGACCAAAGCTCCAGCCGCGATGATACAGCGATCCCCAATTTTTACGTTATCGAGAATGGTAGAATTGTTGCCGAGAAGACAGTTATTACCTACTTTGATGCCGTGCATCACCACGCTGTGGCCGATGGTGCAGTTGTCGCCAATCTCAACCGGCATGCCAGAATGTATGATTGAACCGTCTTCAACCATAGTACTGCGCCCGATTTTTATACTCGCGAAATCGCCGCGAATGACTGCGCCAGGAAATACTCCTGAATTTTCCCCGATTTCTACATCCCCGATAACATAAGCTGCTTCACTGACAAAAGCCGATTCTGCAATACACGGTGTCTTTCCATTAAAGCTCCGAATCATCGACACACCTCCAGGTGGAAACATAGTAGCAGAGGAGTTGGCAAAATGCCAAGAAAGACCATATTTTCTTTGCCAAATTAAATCTGGAATCCAGTGTTAGTAACAGCAAGCTTAATTAGCGCAAGGAGATTCTTCTCGAACAGACGAATCTTCAAGCGAACGTATTTGCGGACTCACTCAGAAAGACATTTTATTTCAGATTTTTGAATTTAGTATTTAGATATTGTTTCGATATTCGTATTTCTTCAGTGCTGCTGAAAGCTGATAGCTTGTCGTCATTTACTCGAACCGAGTCTTTATGTTAGACTTTTGCATAACGAGGTTAGCATTAATGAAAAAACGTGTCTTCTCCGGCGCCCGTCCGACCTCCCGGCAGCATATCGGGAACCTGCTGGGAGCGATACACAACTATGTTGAACTGCAGAAAGAATATGATTGCATTTATTGCATCGTAGATATACACGCTCTCACAACCCTCCAGGATACGCATAAAATACAGGGTTATATCCGTGATATCACTCTCGACTGGCTGGCGGCTGGTATCGACCCGGAAAAAAGTATTGTTTTTGTGCAGTCGCATGTTCCTGAAGTAACCGAACTCCACACCTACCTCAGCATGGTTACCCCGCTTAGCTGGCTTCTAAGAGTGCCCACTTTCAAAGAGAAGGCTAAAGCTCAACCCGACAATGTAAATTACGGGCTGGTCGGTTATCCTGTGCTGATGACATCGGACATTGTTCTGTACAAGGCTGAAGTCGTGCCAGTGGGTGAAGACCAGCTCCCGCACCTGGAACTCGCAAGAGAAATTGCCCGCAGGTTCAATAATGCTTTCGGTGAAACCTTCCCGGAACCAAAAGCCAAACTTACTGAATTCCCATTAATTCCATCAATTACAGGTAAAGGTAAGATGAGCAAATCGGAGGAAGAAGGCGTTATTGAAATCGCCCACTCCGAGGAAGAGACTGCTAGGCGGATTATGAATGCAGTGACTGATCCAGCCCGCCGTTTCCGACGTGACCCCGGTCACCCTGAGGTCTGCACCATTTTTGCTCTGCATAAATATTTTACGAAATCTGAAATGGCAGATATAGAAAAAAAGTGCCGTGCCGCGGATATTGGCTGCGTCGATTGTAAGAAAATGGCAGTAAAGAATATCAATGATGCTCTCCGCCCGATACGACAAAGTCGGGCTGAATTTGCGGCAAAACCCGAATACATCGACCATGTCCTGGCAAATGGCGCTGAACGTGCACGTGCGATCGCCCGCGAAACGATGAAAGAAGTCAGGCATAAGGTCGGGCTTGCCTGACTGCAATAAACTTAATTGTCCGGTTGAATTAAGGAAGCGATGTCCTTCACAAATTTGATTCGAGGAAGGTTAGAAAATGGCAACGACGAAGGATCTATTGGAAGAATATCAAAAAAAGCGCAAGAAGATTACCGGCATGGCGAGCCAGGAAGACATCGACAAACGCCATAGAGGGAACCAGTGGACCGCCCGCGAACGCATTGAGTACCTTTTTGATAAGGATACCTTCAACGAAATAGGACTGTTTGTAAAGCACCGTACGACCGCTTTTGGAATGGAAAAAAGGGAAATCCCGGGAGATGGCATCATCACCGGTTTCGGCAAGGTGAATGGTCGCTATATTGTCGCAATGGCAGAGGACTATATGGCGATGGCAGGTACTTTTGGGGAGCAACATGGTAAGAAACTCGCTTACGCGATCAACTTTGCCAAGGAAAAGGGGTGGCCATTTGTGGGTATGAACGACTCCGGCGGCGCTCGCCTCCAGGAAGGGATGGATACACTCGAGGCTTACGGTTGGACTTTCCGGTCACAGATCCTTGCTTCGGGAGTAATCCCGCAGATTGCATTGCTGATGGGTCCCTGTCTCGGAGGGCAAGCATACCATCCTGTAATGCAGGACTTTCTCATCCAATGTAAAGATACCGGATTCATGGGCATCGCCGGGACAGCCTTTGTCGAGACGCAGCTGGGTCAAAAAATCACCCTGGCTGAGTTATCCGGATATAAAGCCCACGCAGTCAAGTCGGGCTGTACGCATATCGTAGCCAACGACGATAAAGATGCTATCGACAAGTGCAAAGCGCTGCTGTCATTTTTACCCTCCAACAACCGGGAAAACGCACCCCGCCTGGCAACCAAGGATGATCCCGAGAGAACGAGCCCTGAACTGGATACGATTATTCCGGACGAATCCACGCGTCCTTATGACATGAAAAAAATCATCAAGGCTGTCGTCGATGACGGCAATTTTTATGAAATTATGTCGCTTTTCGCGACCAATGTGATCACAGGTTTTGGAAGGTTCAATGGTCGCACTGTCGGAATTTATGCCAGCCAGCCGATACAGGCAGCAGGCGTGATTAACATCGATGCTGCAGACAAAGCAGCCAGGTTTATACGCTTTTGCGATCTTTTTAACATCCCGATGGTTACATTCGGGGACTGCCCTGGCTATATGATAGGACCGGAGCAAGACTGGAAGGGTATCCTGAGACACGGTGCTAAACTACTCTTTGCCTGGGCGGACGCAACTATTCCATTGATATCGGTCATGATCCGCAAGTCTTATGCTGGCGCACACTACGGAATGCTTGATAAGTCAATCGGCGCCGACTTTGTTTTTGCCTGGCCGACGGCGCGCATCACCATCGTGGGTGCAGAAACAGCTGCGAGCGTCATTTTCGCGCGCGAAATACGCGAATCAAAAGAGCCGAAAGAGACAGAAGCAAAGCGTATCAAAGAATACAGCGATATGTACGAAAATGAATTCGTGGCTGCTGAACGGGCATGTGTCGACGAAATAATCATGCCTCATGATACTCGGAAAATGATAAACCGGGCATTAGATGCCCTGCAGGATAAAAACAAGGATAATAAAGCTTTTAATGCCCGATATTGGCGTAAGTATTCAAATATTAATTTATAGCAGTCCGCTATCAGCGGTCAGCATTCAGCTAATAGAGAAAAAACTGAGAAGAACATATTAAGTAAAGCTCGTTATGAAAGATTTTAGAAAACTAAAGGTCTGGGAAAAATCTCATTCACTGGCGGTCAATATCTACCAGATCAGTTCGAAATTTTCGCCAAGCGAACTTTATGGTATTACTTCCCAGATACAACGAGCCTGCACCTCGATTCCAGCAAATATCGCTGAGGGGTGTGGAAGAGATGGTGAAGCTGAATTTCACAGGTTTATTCAAATAGCATTAGGTTCCGCAAGCGAATTGGAATATCATCTATTACCATCTCGCGATCTAAAATTTCCTGATGATGAAAAATACAAACACCTGGATACTCAAGTGACCGAAATTAAGTGAATGTTAACAGCTCTAGTTCAAAAGCTAACAGCTGATAGCTGACGGCTGAAAGCTTTTTAAAAAGGAGACCAAGAATCGAGATCATACCAGCGATTGACCTGAAGGACGGTAAATGCGTCCGGCTTTATCAGGGCGACTATAAAAGAGAAATACAATTTTCGGATGACCCATTGGACGTTGCATTGAAATGGCAGTCGATGGGTGCACCCCGTATCCACATTGTTGATTTAGACGGGGCTGTGCAAGGAGAACTGGGTAACCTGGAAATAATCCAAAACATCGCCCAGGTATTGCTGATACCCAGCGAGCTCGGCGGTGGACTGCGCGATATCGAAACTATTAGAAAAATCCTTCAGTTAGGCATTGAGCGCGTTATTCTCGGCACAGCTGCGGTGGAAGATCCGGAGATGGTAAAGAAAGCATGCCGTAACTTTAATGATTATATTGCAGTTAGTATAGATGCGCGGGATGGAAAAGTGGCTACGCACGGCTGGCAAAAAGAGACTTCACGCGAAACTATCGAATTTGCACAATATTTGATTGGGCTCGGAGTTCGACGGTTTATTTATACCGATATCGTACGTGACGGTACACTCACTGAACCGAATTTTGCGGCTATTTCCGAATTAATTCATACCGTACAGGCACCGGTCATCGCTGCCGGCGGCATCTCAACTGTATTACACCTCAAGATGTTGAAAAACCTTGGAGTCGAGGGAGCAATAATCGGTAAGGCACTTTATACAGGCGACATTAACCTCAAAGAAGCCCTCAACGAACTAAACAAATAGTCTCGCTGCTAAAAGTATATACACTTTATTGGTAATTATTGATTGCATCACCCGGCAATTACTCTGGCAACTTATGACTAAAGCTAAAAAAGCGTTCAGCTCCACTCTTTTACTTCCGTAGTCCATATCCGAGCTAGTTCTTTCACTAACAAATCGTGTTCCGGTTTTAACAGGTGCGGATCTTCTTTAAATAGTTTTTCAGCTTCGGTGCGTGCGAGTTCGAGTATCGCCACATCCGTTAATTTCGCCATTTTAAGGTCAGGTAAGCCGCTCTGCCTTGTGCCAAAGAGCTCCCCCGGACCCCGTAGCCTTAAATCCTCTTCCGCCAGTTCAAAACCATCCTGGGTCTTCTCTATTATATCTGAAATAAACTTCTATATCTCCATTAGATACTCTAATTCCATATGAATGATATAATGCATCTCTTATCTCTTTTAATGTCATATCTGTACAAAGATACTGACAAAGATGTGTATCCATTCCATAT
>CAYHBE010000048.1:0-8377 GCA_964354765.1 uncultured Dehalococcoidales bacterium
ATCCAGAAACCAATACTGAGTGCCATTACTTTTTCTTCTCTCTGTATACCAGCAATTCTTGTTCAGGCAGCTGTTTAGCAACATCGGGATGGTAGTATCCACTCGCCGGCCGCTTCTCAATTGCCATATCTTCCTTGCTCATGACAAGCTCTTTGCGGCGGTACTCACCACGCTCGTAGGTATAACCCAGGAAAAGAGCATCGTAGGGACAAGCTTCAACACAGAGACCGCAATGAATGCAGTATCCGCTATCAACTTCAAAGGTATCGACGTTATACATATTGTTTTCACCTCTGTGAGTCACAATACGGATAACACCCTGCGGGCAGGTGCGGGCGCAGGTGGCGCATCCCGTGCACCTGATCTTGCTCCAGACCAGCTCCGTGCCTCGTATTCGGCGTGAGACTGTTAATTTCTGCTCCGGATATTGCGTTGTCGGAGAAGGGCGAATAAGGTTGGTGAAAGTCACCACCATGCCCTTAAGTATCCCTCTGCCAAGTATGTTAGCCAACTGCAACCCTCCCCCCGCCAACTTTATAAAACCGCGACATAAGAATTACGAGTGCTGCTCCCACGATGATGTTCACAAAGATGAAATACCAGGGAATGCCGTCCGGATAAGAGAGAACTTCGATACTGGATAATAATAGATTGATGAGCGCCAGCGGGAACAGGAATTTCCATGCCAGCGACATCAACTGGTCAATTCTGACCCTTGGTAGAGTGGTTCTTGTCCAGACCATCAAGAAAAATACAAAGAAGACTTTCAATGTTAACCATAACCACGGCGGCAAGAATGGTCCCTGCCAGCCACCCAGGAATACGGTCGCAATAACGGTGCACATGACAACCGCTTCACCGTATTCTGCCAGGTAGAACAAGGCGAATTTCATGCCGGTATACTCAGTATGAAAACCAGCCACGATCTCCGAGTCGGCCTCCATTAAATCGAAAGG
The DNA here is from genome assembly GCA_964354765.1 of uncultured Dehalococcoidales bacterium. Lineage (GTDB taxonomy): Bacteria > Chloroflexota > Dehalococcoidia > Dehalococcoidales > Fen-1064 > JAURWL01. Next base: position 957 of record CAYHBE010000048.1, read on the forward strand.
ACTTCGGTTAATTTCTGCGCAACCGGCAACAAACATAAGGAAGAATGCCAGCGGCTGCATGAGCAGCATCGGATAACTTTGCTGCGCAACGACTATATCATTCAAGGACATCGAACCGGCGATAAGCACAACACTTGCCAATGCCAGGACAATCGGCATTTCATAACTAACGACAGCAGCCACCATACGCATCGCACCGATCAGTGAATATTTATTGTTCGAACTCCATCCGGCCATAAAAACGCCAACGCTCGAAAGGGAGCTTATGGCTAGCACATATATAATGCCTATGTTTAAGTCAGCGAGTGATGCGCCGTTAGCAAAAGGTACCACCGCCAAGACCATTACCACCGGAGCAAAGGTGACTGCGGGCGCCAGCCAGTAGACGATTTTATCTGCGTTAGCCGGAGTGATCATTTCTTTCATTAGTACCTTGACCGCGTCAGCAATTGCCTGTAGAAGTCCAAACGGTCCGACACGGTTAGGTCCGAGACGTGCCTGCATCTTGCCGAGTACGCGCCGTTCCATGTAAATAAACATGATGACTGATCCGAGGAAAAACACGAGAATAATGATAGTGAATATAACCCAATGCCACCATATATTGCCAGGCCAATCAGGCGGCAATGCCTTCATATGACCAACAAAGTTGTTGCTTAAACCGGTTAACACTATCGGTCAACCTCTCCCATAGTAATGGCAAAACTGCCGAATATAACGATTAAATCCTGTACTTTCCAACCGACGATCATATCGCGCAGCGCTGTAAGATTCATCAGGCTGGGGGCGCGTATATGGCATCGGTACGGTGCAATCGAGCCGTCCGAGACCAGGTAGAAGCCTACTTCTCCCGTAGGAGCTTCCAGGTGCCCGTACGCTTCTCCCACAGGCGGATGAATTAATTGAGGCACATCGCTTCGAACTGGACCGCCGGGTATTTGTTTTGCGGCTTGTTCGACAATGCGCAGGCTTTGTTTCATCTCTTCGACTCGGACACGGTAGCGGTCGTAGCAATCGCCCTGGGTGCCGGTCGGTATATCAAATTCAAATCTATCATATATCGAGTAGGGATCAGCTTTTCGGATGTCCCACTTTACGCCGCTGCCGCGTAATACAGGACCGCTCGCCGCAATATTGATCGCCATTTCTTTTGTTAAAATCCCAACCCCTCGGGCGCGGGCGTAGAGGATTTCATTGTCCTTAAGCAGTCTCTCATATTCATCGATATATAAGGGCATCTGTTTCAGGACTTCCTGTAGAGCGGGTAAAAATTCTTCCGGAATATCCTGGCTGACACCTCCCGGCCGCATATAGTTGTAAAGCAACCGTTGACCGGTCACCATTTCGAATAAGTCGACGATTCGTTCACGTTCACGGAACATATAAAGGAATGGAGTGAAATAAGCGCCGCAATCGTTGAAGAAAGAACCAATGGATATGAGATGTGCGGCGATTCGTTGAAGTTCAGACATAATAACCCGGAGATATTCAGCGCGCTCTGGTACTTTTATTCCAGCCAGTTTTTCAACCGACAGGCAGTATGCCAGGTTGTTGGTCATCGATGCCACATAATCAAGACGGTCTGTCAACGGAATGATTCCAGTATATGTTCGCTCTTCTGCCAGCTTCTCGATGCCCCGGTGCAGATAACCGAAGATCGGTTCCAGGTTGACCACGACCTCACCGTCGAGGGTAACGCGCATCCGGAACACTCCGTGAGTGCTGGGATGCACAGGTCCCATATTGATAATAAAAGGTTCGGTTCGCAGTGTCACTGGAGATAATCCTTTCGTTGTGGATGCCCTTTGAATTCAGGCCAGAGGACTATCCGTTTCATATTCGGGTGACCTTCGAAAGTAATGCCCATGAGGTCATAGATTTCGCGCTCCTGGTGATCGGCACTGCGCCACAGGCTGACCACCGATGGAAGACTGGGATTCTCCCTGCCATAAACCCGAGTTTTGATTGTCAGACTATGATTATGTACCATCGAAACAAGGTTATAGATGACTTCAAAATACTGGAAATAATCTACCGCAGTAATTGTGGTCATATAGTCGAAATCAAGACCTGCGGTTTTCTTGAGGTAAGCCATTACATTTACTAATGACTTACCGTCGACCATAACTGCAGCATCGGTCGCTTCGATAACTGCGACGGCAAATTGAGCCTGTATTTGTTTACCTATTTCAGGAGCTTTTAAGCTGGTAGTCATTAGAAATTAGCAGACTTTATCCAATTCATTCTCGTGAAATGCCATATTATAGCCGGTCTTATCAGCTTTGATTATGATGTACCCTGGGGGATTGATTTTAACCTCCGTTACAGTTCCTGTCATGTTGGCAATCTTGTAACCACCTGGCCACCCGGGTCTATCCAGTACTACAACTTTGTCACCTAAACTAAACTTAGCCATCGTTCAAACCTTCCTTATATTTCCGCTAATCTATTACGATGCTAGTGCTTTTTGATATTTTTTGCTGCAGCATTCTGATTGCGTAGATCAGAGCTTCAGGCCTGGGAGGACAACCAGGCAGGTAAACGTCAACAGGAATAATGCGATTATACCCCGGCACTACATTATAAGAAGACCGGAATATACCGCCGCTGATTGCGCAAGCTCCCATCGCGATTACCCATTTCGGTTCTGCCATCTGGTCATATACTCTCTTAACATTAGGAGCCATTTTCCAAGTCAGAGTGCCAGCCGTAATCATCAGGTCGGCTTGCCTTGGCGAGGCTCGTAAAATTTCCATACCAAAACGTGATAAGTCGAATCGAGGACCCATGGCGCCGATGAATTCGAACGCACAGCAAGCCGGGAAACAAATTACCGGGTATAAAGAATTGCGCCGTCCCCAGGCGATTAATGAATCAACCGTGGTGAGCAGGACGCTTTTACTTATCTCTTCGTCCAGCCATCGATCAGGATCGGGGATAGCTACCTGGCTGGCGGCTTTCAGGTCTTCGACAACCTGGCCTTCTTTATCATCGATTTCTTTATCAGAGTAAATAAAAGGTTGTTTGCTTATTTCCATTCCAGTACCTGTTTCTTCCATGCGTAAATATAGCCAACGAGGATAATCGTGATGAAAACCACGATAGCGATCAAGGCGGAATATCCAAGACTTCGCAGTTGAATTACGAGTGGATAAATGAACACTACCAGGACGTCCAGGGCGACAAAGATGAGTGCATAGAAATAGTAACGAAAATTAAACTGCACCCAGGTCTTACCGATCGTCTCCATACCGCATTCGAAGGTAGCTGTTTTTACGGCATTCGGATGATGAGGGACAACTTTCAAAAAGCGGAAAAGCACAGGTAGGAGAATCATCAATGCAGCGAAGGCAAGAGCTACAATTATGTGGAGACCAACTAAACCAAAATTCTCCAGCAACTAATACCCTCCTGTGCTCAAAACGGTTACAGTATATCACACACTTTTTTGTAAAAGCAAGAGGTGCAATCCTTCATTTACAGTACGCATTAATGGCGTAGACATGGCAAATGATTATGCGTACGAGTTTGCTTCGACAATTCCTACAAGGTTAAAGATGCGATGCGTTTGTTTAAAAGAGGGACTGTTCTGTGTCCGATACTTGAATTGTCCTCCTTCGGGCGTTATAGTGTGGGAAAAGTCCAACTTCGCATCAAATTGAAGATATATTGGCAAGGTTGTGATGTCCGGCGAAACTTTTAACCACCGCAATGTAATCAAAAATGAGGATTATCCTTTTAACCTGGCTCTGATTGGAGAGTCGTCCTTAAATCTAATCAGGAAAATAGCATCATATCTAAATACGGTAGGCGTAGAAGACTACCTGGTGGGTGGATTCCTGCGTGATGCTTTGTTAGGACGTGATAATAATGATATCGACCTGGCAATTAATGCTAACGCCCTTGAAACAGGCTCCAATCTTGCGGAATACTTGAAAGGAACTTTCGTTGTTCTGGATAACACCAAAAAGGTCGGCAGGATTGTCATGGTATCTCCACATGATAATCACAGTCAGACTACTATTGATTTTTCGACAATATCCGGATCTCTGGAAAGTGACCTGGCGCGTCGGGATTTTACAGTCAATGCCCTCGCGGTTAAGTTACAAGACCTTGTTTTAGGCAGTGCCAGCACAAAAATAATAGACTTCAATAACGGACTTAATGACCTGGATCACGGTATTCTACGAAGTATTAAGGAAGCTAATCTTTGCGATGACCCGGTGCGCCTGCTGCGCGGCGTGCGTCTCGCATTCGACCTTGGATTCCAGATTGAACCGCAAACAAGGACGCAGATTCAAAAATACTCATCGTTAATCGCCCAGGTTCCCGGAGAGAGGATCAGGGAGGAACTCCTGCGTGTTTTCTTAGTCGCACGCGGGGGGCAATTTATCTTTGATCTGGATCAACTGGGTTTATTAAGCGCACTGATTCCTGAACTTGCGATGACTAAAAACGTTAGTCAGCCGGTTGAACACCACTGGGATGTTTTTACCCATTCGGTGATGACTGTGAGTGCCGTTGACTACTTGCTGCGGCAGGGAGTCTGGGGGCAGTCAACCGATATTCTTGATACGGTGCCCTGGTCAAATGAGTTTGCCGACTATTTTGAAGAACCGGTTTCCGGCGGCAGCAACAGGCGCACTATGCTGAAGATTGTGGCGCTGCTCCATGATATAGCGAAACCACAAACGAAGGCTGATATCGGCGGCAGGACCAGGTTCCTCGGACACCCGGACGAAGGATCGGAAATAAGTGTCCGCATCCTCGAACGGCTTAAATTTACGTCTAAAGAAAAAAAATTGGCAGCCAACATGGTAAAATATCATTTAAGACCTACACAGATGGGACAGCCGCCAACGCACAGGGCGATCTATCGGTATTTTCGGGACCTGAGTAGTGAAGGGATCGATACTTTATACTTGAGCCTCGCTGACCATCTAGCAACGAGAGGACCTGGTTTAATACTGGCAAACTGGCGTCAGCATACCGATATCGTTCGTTTTGTTTTAGAAGAGCATTTCAAACAGGAGAAGATTATTAAACCGTCAAAGCTGATCGACGGTAATGACATAATGGAAGTCTTTAACATGAAACCGGGACCACAGGTAGGCGAACTCCTTGAGAAGGTTAGAGAAGCCCATGCCACTGGAGAGTTGACGACCAGGGAGCAGGCGTTAGAATATATACATAATGTATTGACAGAAGGAAAGAAGTAAATGTCAAGAAATAGCTGGGTATTCGTTATCATTCTCGCGATTCTGGCTTTCAGTCTCTGGGTGCTGATACCAATAGATAGCACCCGATTTGATAGGACTGGAATTCAATACGGACTTGATCTTGAAGGCGGTGTACGGCTTTTGTACAAAGCAGACCTGTCGTCGGTAGAGAAAGGTCAAGAAAAATCTACCTTGAACGACGTTATCGCGATCGTAGCAAACCGGGTTAATCCTCTCGGTGTAACGGAACCAAATATCGAAATTTGGGGTACTGATCAGATAGTTGTCGAATTACCCATGCCCGCCGGTGGAATTTCAGATGTGCAAATGGAGCGTATCGGACGCACTGCCTTGTTGGAATTCCGAGAATTAGTGCAGACGTTTGATGACCAGGGCAAGGTTACTGAAGAAAAATGGATACCGGCAACCGGCACTTACAACGGTGAAACAAAGGTATTAAACAGCAGCCTGTTTAAAAATAATACTGAAGTAAGAATTGACAGTATAGGTAATATAGAATTGTATTTCGAATGGAATGAGGAGGGTGCGGTACTTTTTGAAGAAATTACCGCGCGATTACTGCAAAAGCCGCTGGGGATTTTCGAAGGCTCCGGAGAGGAAGCACTTCCGCTTCTCGGTGACGATGGGAAGCCCATTGCACCGGTTGTGCAATCTGTGCTGTCCGATGACGGCGTGGTTACCGGACTGAGCCGCAACGAAGCGACTGAGCTTTCAAAACAGCTCAATGCCGGGCGTATACCTGTCCCACTGGATTTGGTAGGCGAACAGGTCAGAAATCCGACTTTGGGGAGTGACTTCATCGAACTGAGCGTCAGAGCAGGCATTATCGGCATTGCCGCCGTCATGATTTTTCTGCTTGTGTATTATCGAGTTCCCGGTGTCATTGCGGTTTTTTCTCTCGCTTTCTACGGAACCTTAACACTGGCGATTTTCAAGTTGATACCTGTAACAATGACCCTGGCAGGTATCGGTGGATTTGTATTATCCATGGGTATGGCGATCGATGCCAATGTGCTCATTTTTGAGCGTATGAAAGAAGAGCTGCTAATCAAAACAACAGTCAGCTCAGCGATGGAATCAGGCTTTGCCAGGGCGTGGTCGGCGATATGGGACAGTAATGTAACGACAATTATTGCTTGCATCGTGCTTTATTGGGTGGGTGACGTGACTCCGTTCGGAGGAGCCGTAAAAGGTTTCGCATTGACACTCGGCATCGGTGTTATCGTCAGCATGTTTACGGCTGTACTTGCCAGCCACACCATGTTAAGAATGGTAGTCCATACAGGCCTATCCAAGCAGGTTGAGTTGTTTAAACCTTATACAGGAAGGAAACTGGCATGATAAATATAGTTGGTAATCGATTGTGGTTTTTTATCGTTTCAGGTCTTCTGGTTGTAGTGGGTATTATCTCACTGGCTACGTTCGGTTTGAAAACAGGGATTGATTTTTCCGCTGGTTCATTGCTGACAATAAAGTTCGACCAGCCGGTTACAGCGGCTGATGTAGAGAAGGAATTACCGGGTTTCGGATTTAATGGTACAGTCGAAACCGACCCACAGGGAAATATTATTATTAGAACTGTTGAGTTATCGATACTGCAGAAATCAACACTGGAGCAAGATTTAACTGCCAAGTTCGGAAATTTAACCGAGCTAGAGTTTATCAGCCTCGATCCGACAGTCGCCCGAAAAACTGCCCAGTCGGCTGGCATAGCGACGGCAGTCGCGTCTGTCGGTATATTGCTTTATATAGCTTTCGCTTTTCGAAAAGCCTCTAAACCGTTTCATTTTGGTGTCTGTGCCGTTACCGCACTATTGATCGATGTAACGGTAGTGCTTGGAGTATTTTCGATTCTAGGCAAAGTAGTAAACTGGGAGATCGATCTGGTGCTGGTAACGGGTATTTTGACAGTGATCGGATATGCAGTAAATGATACTATCGTGGTGTTTGACCGCATTCGAGAAAATCAGAAAAAATACCCCGGGATTGATTTCGGACAGGTTGTTAATAACAGCCTCATGGAAGTGATGACCCGGGAACTTGCCACCGGCGTCGGGGTGTTATTTGTTCTTGTTGCCTTGCTGCTTTTCGTCGGCCCAACTATTAAAAACCTGGTGGTTGTGCTCATGGTAGGAATTTACTTCGGGACATTCACATCTATATTCGTGGCATCGCCTTTAC
>CAYHBE010000049.1:0-8347 GCA_964354765.1 uncultured Dehalococcoidales bacterium
ATCAACGTTGCGATAGGAAAAAGGGCAAATATTAAAACGCAAGCCGTCGGAATGAATCCGTAGGTCGAAAAACTCAAATCCTCCATGCCAGGCAGGAGTGAAAAAATTTGATTTAAAAACTGTCGGTTACCTGCGACCGCCATCCACTCCAAACTGTGAATATAAGGTGGAATCAACAACGGCAGCAGGTAAATAGCCCCGATGATTTTTTGTATGGGCTTGTTGCCAGTCAGCCATAATGCTAAGCCTGAACCCAATACTATCGAAATGAAAGTAACTATTAAAGCCAGTGAAAGGCTGTTGCCCAGTAATCTAAATCCTCTCTCTGAAGGAATTATCCAGGAAAAAGCTTCTACATGATTGGTAAACGCCTCTGAGATCCATTGCCCACCGAGAACTAAAACCGGTAGTACCGTAATAAATAAAAAAGCAGCCATTGTCACGAGCTTGATAAGAGGGATGTTTTTAAATCTCATGTATTCCCAACAGGAAGCACCTTACTTATCTGAAAAAGTACTGCTGCAGCCAGGTGGAGGATTTTTCCATTTTAGCAGCGACATCTCGAGGTAGGACATTCATAAATTTGATTTCATTAAATCCCGGTAAGTCGCCGGGTGCGGGAACATCGGTGCGAAGCGGTATATTGCGAGAAGAGCTGTACGCCAGCACTTTTTCGGTCTCTTTGTTTAGCAAATAATCGATGAACTGCCTCGCAGCATCAGGATGCGGCGCTCCTTTTATTAATCCAACGGTATTGGGGATCAGCAGCGTTCCCATATCTTTCTGGTCGGGGAAAATCATTTTTACAGGGTCACCATTCTCCATCGCAACAAACGCATCATCGGTATCGGTAAGACCACACTTCAATTCACCACTGACGACCATGTCACGCACTACAGAATTGCCGTCCACGATGTGTACGTTATTATTTAATAGAGACTGGAAATAGTTTTGAGCGCCCGAATCACCAAGGTAAGCAAACAAGGCAGCCGCATGGGTGGCGGTAGTGCCGAACAAAGGCTTCGCGATGCCGACTTCACCTTTCCACAGCGGATCTAATAAATCGTAAATCGAATAGGGGTATTCATTTTCAGCGACGAGTGACGTATTTACAATAATTACGCGTGCCCTGGCAGCAAAACCGGTCCAGAAGTATTCAGGATCGCGATACTGCTCTGGAATGTCGATAGCTGAAGCCGAGGCATATGGAGCGAGAATCCCCTTTTCTTTCAAGATTATGCTCTGGGCATACTCGTTGCTCCAAAATACATCAGCCTTAGGCCTACTGCTTTCTGCAATTAGACGGTTTACCAGGCCGGTTGTTTTAGCAGCTTCTACGTCGTAGACAGCAAGTACCTGAATTCCGGTTTGCTTTTCAAATTCCCTAAAGACAGGTTCAGAAAATACCTGGTCGACTGCGGTATAAACGACGACTTGTTTTGGACCGCTCTCTTGATTACAACCGGGTAAAATGTTCAGTATGGCTAAGATAATACATGCTAATAACAGTCTAAAGACTAATACTCGGCGCATCTTTTTTCACAACAATCATGGAATTACAACTTGGATAAAAAACCTCAAACTTCAATAATTCAAGGGATTTTAAAAATTCTCCGCAATCTTTGGCAGCATTTACAAATAGCAGCTCACTCAGCTATTAAAGTCATATCCGCATGAAGCGCAGAACTGCTTGCTGCCCTGCCTTGCTTTACCACATTTTGGGCAGAATTTTTTTTGCACAACTGGTTGAGCAGTCTGAACATTCTGAATCCATGGCGGCAATTCTATCGCACACTCAGGACAATAGCGCGCTCCGGGAGGACACGACGTGCCGCAGGCAGGACATTTTTTCTCAGGCTGTTTTTTGGTCTGAGCGGAAGCTGTCTCAAGCGTATTCGATGGTAACGGAGTTTTACAAATCAAACACTGGGTCATATTACCCATATTTGTTTTTTTACATTTGGGACAGGTTACTACTCTCATACTCGATTGTTCCTTTAAAGGGGTGAGCCGCATTGACTGCAAAAGTGGCTATCTGATTGTATCGGAGATCCACATTTTGAACAGTATTTTGCTTTGCCTGTTGGCACTGAGCCTTTAGAGAAAGGTACTGGAGCAGAATTGACCACTAATTGAGCCAGGGGAGTCACATATGCGTAAAGAGCCTGCCCTTGCGTTGTCCGAACAGGATTAACCGGTCGATTTCCAATCTGTGATACTGGAAAGTAACCGAGAGAAAAAATTATTGCACTTGGATTCTCAATCACATTACTCTCTTCCGGCAGGTACGGATTCACTTGCCTTAGTGGAAGTGTAATCTGAAATGTTTCATTCATGCGCTGGCTGCGTGGAAGAAGAGTAATACATGGTATGATAGGCATTTCTACAGACATATTCCTTGGCACGTCCGGGCTGCCTTTTAGAAGTCGCACAATGCTGCCCTGCGTGCTGATATAGACCAGATTAGCGTCAAGTTCAAAAAAATTATGTTCAGTATAGTTGTACCACAACCGATTAAAAAGATAGAGATCAGAGGTGCTGACATTTTCTGCCTCGTAGCGTACTCGTAACAAAGCCCCATTATTTTCCAGCACTTCAAATCTTAGATTTATATCTTTACCTAAAGGTATTTCTTTTGACATTGATATCTCCTCCACCACCCGAAATTAATTTGTATGGTAAGTAGGCCTGGGTACTAAACCACGCTCGGCTCTATAGGTATTTTCGCATGTTGGATCTTCGCCAAATGGACCTATACCTACTGTTCTTAAATCTTCATTGGAGACATCTCCGCCCGATACAGGGTCAGGTGATGGATCCTCATCGATCTGACCACTGGCAGCGTGATGCGAATGGTTGAGCTCGTGTTCAAGACCAACGTCGGGCGGTCTATTTCTCCAGTCGGTCATATCAGGTGTTCCGTCAGGATTCACATTCGCACCAGGGAGAGAATGACGATAGGGATTAAATCGAAGAGTAGAATCGCATCCAGGACCCCGGGAGCCATCTGGCTGAATAGTTCCGTTATTGTTATATGTGCAACTATTACCACCTGTAGTATCAACAATAGTCACTGTATTTCCCTGGGAATAACCATCTATCATGACTCGACTAAGTAATTCATCTCCGGCTTGTGTACCCTTTATAGTATTCATGTAATTTCTAACATGTTCAATGTAGTCGGGTGTGCCCCTGATATCAACACCAGGAGAGTAGTTTTCGGTCACTATTTCCGCTCCCATTCCTGTTGGAGCAGGCGGGCGGTTATGGGGTACCGCAGGAGGATCTTTTACGATAATCACAACGTCGCCATCGATTCTGCCGTCGGTAATACGGAAATCACCTGCAATTGCGTCGAGTCGCGAGCGGTCACCGCTTAAAGTATTCCACCACGTACGAAAAGCATTTGTAACAGTGCCGTCTGCATTTAGGAATCCATTGTTCCTCAACCAGACCGTAGCTGCTCGCCCATCAATAATCCTCGTTTCGGGCTCACCAACACCAGTACCACCTGGAGCAGCACCACCACCTGCGCCTGCGGCTGCGCCACCAGCTGCGGCACCGCCTCCGCCTGCGCCTGCACCAAGAAGCGTCACATTCCCTTCTCCCGATCCAAGCTGCGCGCCTATCGCCCCCGATACTCCACCTATCGCTGCCCCTCCTGTCGCCGTCGCTGCGTTATACCCAGCCGTCTGCTGACAGTCCCACTCCGCTGAACAATCCCCAGCCAATGCCACCTCAGGTGACAAAATATCTAACAGGACTTTCGTCAATAATCCCCCGGATATCCCGAGCAACAGCATCGCTGCCGCTCGCCCCGCAAATCCTTTGCTTGTTGGGGTTACCCCTGAAAACATCGAGGGTTCTTTGACACTCGGTGATACAAGCAGGTATGCCATTAAAAGCCCCACTACTACTACAAACTGCTCCTTTAATGCCTCCTGGCTGACTACCTGCTGCTTCGTTATCAGCAGTGCTATCCCCATCGGTATCGCAATCACCAGTATATACCGGAAGAATCCCGGTACTTTATCCCTTCCTCTGAAAAATGACCCCATACTCCTCTGGATTGATGGACCAAATCGTATGACTCCATAGGTAAATAAACCAACAAACACCGGGAACACCCTATTCGGCACTATCCCCATTACGCCCAATGTCGATGCATGATATCCACCCCACGCTATCGTAAATAGTAACGTCGCCAGAACGGCTGGAAGCAGATACTGAAAATTCACCGGTATCTTGTTGTTTAATGACGTCACTCCTTTATTCAGTACCTTCCTAAGCATAAAAATTATCAGCATTATCAGTAGAGGCGGCGCCATCGTCAGCAGCCCAACCCTCATCGAACAGAGATACATCTCGGCTGATCCCTCCACTATCCCTACGCAATTCCATTCCGGTAACACTCCCTTGATCAACCGCACCGGCCACCCAAGAACATTACTTAATGCCAGTGGTATTACAGCACATACCACTGCCACGATAATAAGCTGGATTAATACTGATGAGCTTCCCTGCGATTGTTGAGGACTTTTGCTTGTTACAGGTGGAGATTGCCTTGGTGGTGGAGCCTTAGTAGCCTGTCTTGTAGCAGTCTGTAACGTCGTACCGCATGTCGAACAGTACTTGACTCCTTCCCTATTTTGCTTCCCGCACTTTGGGCAAATGGACATAATTAACTAAATATATACTAAGACTTACCCTTTTTCAAGAGGCTCTGAACAATCTCTCAAAATAAAGACCATGATTTTAAGCAGTTATCTTGGCTGGAAGTACGCTCAGGACAAGCCGTTCTCTCTTTCAGCCAGTCTTTGTTTCGAACAATTGTATGGAGGAGTCGAAGGAGACATCGCCTCTTCCATCGAACTCGAGGCGATAGTTTCAAGTCTGTTTGGAGGGCAGATACACTAGAATTTCGCTGTAACCGGCTCGGTTAACCAAGAACGAGTAGGAAAAACAGACTGAAAGGTGACTTATTAAATTCATATTGAGAAGGGAGAAGAGCGGGAGACGATATTCGAATCCGTGATCACTTGCTTGGAAGGCATAGTCATCAGGTTATTACCTTCTAGCCTCAAAACAATAAGTTCTGCAAGCTTGTCCAATACCGCGGGAGACAGCGAGGCAAGTAGTCGCTTTGTAGACATATTTTTGTATTCAGACATCAATTGTCTCCTCCCTTTTTATCGTGTGCTCATGATATTACAAATTACCAACAAAAATCAAAAATAAAGACAAAGACGCACGTGCATACAGAAGAGGTAATGTTTCCCTCTAATCGGTATAATTTACTTCGAATTCAACAAATTCAATGTTTTTACTTTCAGGATATCTCTAAGCTTTATTATGTCTTATTACTAATTTGGATTACTTTTCAAGTAACAAGTTATAGTTAACTTGCTCTTTGGGAAATTCACGGTTAACCGGAAATGCCTTCATACCGCGTTCAATTATATAACCCCTCCGAAAACCACGCTCAAACAAGGTATCGGCAATCTCTTCAGGCGTGGTACCAGCTCTTTCGATATTACTTCGGTTAAACTCCATGATGAGCTTTAATTCCGGATTCCTCTGACTCAACTCCTTCATTCCCCTGAGTGCTGAGTGCTCACCACCCTCAATATCCATTTTAATAATGTCAACCGGGGGCCATCCTTCCTCAGAAAAGTAGGCGTCCAAGCTGATGGCTTGCACAGTAATGCCCCTGCTAGATGGCGATGAGTTTGAAATGAAGCCTTCTTCTGGCTTATTACGGATAAAACTCGCTGGTCCCTGTCTATCCGATACAGCCTTGCCGACTAAAACTACATTGGGGCATTTGTTAGTGGACACGTTGCGAGACAAATACTCATAAGCTTTCGACTCAGGTTCAAATGCGTGTATTCGTCCAGAGACACCTACTAATCGAGAACCGATTAGCGTATAGTACCCAATGTTTGCTCCAACATCCAGGATATTCATTCCGTCCTTTGCTATCTTTTGAAATAGAATGCTTGTTTCGCGCTCAAATACACCGGTAGCGTAGGTTCGGGCACTTTTCCAATTAGGTGGTATTGCCATTCTTATGCCATAAGGTAAATCAACTTCAATCTCCTTAGCTGGTGGATTGATTAGACGTTGTCCTAAATCGTAAAAAAATGCATCGAAAGGTCCGAGCATTCCTACACGCTTCATCATGTCTTTGAACCTGACACCATGACTCCAGAAGCTATTACGCAGATATTCGCTCAACGAATCCTTATTAGTCATAGGTAATTAGCTCAGACTCCCACCTTAGCTTTTCAATTCGCCGAGATATAAACACTAGCCAGGGTATTTCAATAAACCTTCTTTAGCCATTCTATTCCAGAAATCATAATTCACCTGTCACAATACTGATCATTGCGAAATAGGAAACATCATAATCCTGTATTATCCTTTGATTTCAATGTGCATTTAAGACTGATGCTAGTCCCGCTTCCAGTACGATTGTAGCTACTGATAATAGCCTATCTAATCTATACATGAGAAGCTCGTTACTCTGACTGTTAGAAAAAGTGGTTGATAGTAGGTCGACGAATTCGGATTTGTCAAATTTCTTTTCGTCGAGAAAGAACCATTTCTTACCTAACCAGGCTATGCGGAGCTACCATCCTTAAAATTACAATCATTTTCTCGAGATAAGTCGCATCAAATAAGCTTTCGTATTTCACGTTACCTTATAGCCCTCTTCAACCATATTGACTATGATATCCCAATTATAGTTGCGAGCAAATTCAATGCATCTCACGGCACCTTTACCATTCCTATCACGATTTTTTGCTATGCGTAATTTCTCAGTAAGATCTTGGATTGTAGGTTCACAAATGAAACCAGTCTCGCCTTCGGTTATTAGATCGCAGATTGCATTTCGAGAGTGATTAACTGTAACTATCGGCAGACCACAGGCGTTTGCTTCTAAAGCCACGATGCCAAAACCTTCTCTCACAGAAGGAGAGACAAATACTTTTGACGATTTGAAATAGGAAAAAACCTCATCTTGGTTTTTGATAAAGCCTTTCATGAATACATTATCTTTCAAATGTAAAGTCTCGATTAGTCTTTCTAAGGTACCCCTTTCTGGCCCATCTCCTATGACAAAACACCTAATGTTTGGTTGATTTTGTTTGGTATACCCTATTGCTTCAATTAGGAGATCAACATTCTTTTCTTTTATCAACCTACCCGCGAATATGATATCTGAATACTCAGGTGCAGCGGGAATCTTGCTAATCTTTTCAAAGTCTATACCGTTGGGTATCACTCTTACCTTTTTACAGCCGTGTTGTTCCAAATCTCTCTTAACAGATTCTGAAACTGCAACGACTCGATCGGCTAGATGCATTTCAGCTTGTTCCACCACTTTCCCAAATATCCCTCTCCTTCCAAGATATTCATACCAATAGTCACCCCAAAACTCATGCCATGTTACGATAAGCTGGGAATTCCTCAAAATGGAATGTAGTTTTGCTGAAAAACCAGGGAAATACGGGAAGTTCTGGCAGTCTATTAAATCAAATTTCTCTCTAAGCAAAACTGGTGCGATTTTTAAAGCAAAATAGATTGCTTGTATTGTTGAACGGCGACTATTAATATACAGATTTTTAGCGGCGGATGCTCCCCAAAGTCTGACCCCTTCCTTGTAAAAAATGTCTTCGCCCTCCCAGAGCTTCATTCCGAATACGGTTACTTTATGACCTCTCTGAACAAGCCTTTTTGACATCTCCCATATTCTTTGTTGGACCCCTCCTACTACATAGGGGTAAATACAATCAAACACATACGCTATTTTCATTCGGTCACCTTGCAAACTGCCTTATTGAATCTCTCCATTGGATTTTTATAATTTAATATTGTAATTACCAACAAACATTTTTAAATCAGACGTCATCGAATAATTCTCTTCCTTATGAGGTAGAAAAGATTTCCGAAACCGTTTCTCCAAATTCTCAACTTGGCATGACCTACACGAGTCCTATAATGAATCGGGATCTCATTCCATGCGCATTTCAGAAAAGAGCAGGCTTCTATTTTTATTTCTTCAGAAAAGGCCATCGAATTGTCTTTCAGCTTCATCATGGACAGAAGATGCTTTCTGAAAATCCACATTCCCGATTGAGAATCTTTTATCCTTAGACCAAATAAGGTTTTCATGGTGAAGTTCAGGATCGCGTTGCCTAATTTGTGAAGGGGGGTCATAGCACCCTTTGCCATATCAGCGAAGCGATTAGTCGTGATGAAATCTAATTTCTCATGTTCCAGAATTCTAACTAATTTCGGAATGTCCTCCACCGGGTAAGTCATGTCAGCATCTGCAGTGGCA
>CAYHBE010000050.1:0-8347 GCA_964354765.1 uncultured Dehalococcoidales bacterium
ACGTGCTCCGGATCCTTTTTGGAATGAGACCAAAAAGAAAGGTACCGGATGCTCTCGAATTACCTAATTTAGGCGCTTAGCTGTTATTATTTAATTGATGAGTATCGATTCAGTATTACCCGCCCGTTTTGCTGGCTGGGTAACCCGACGCGAGGGTAAAAAATTTCTTCAGCTTCTGGATAGTCCCCCGGATCCGCAGGTGCCGCATGAAAAAATTGGGCGTGATAACTGGGCATCTCTGTATGTACATATTCCCTTTTGCCGCACACTCTGTCCTTTTTGCTGCTTTAACAGATACCTCTTCGATGAATCAAAAACCCGCCGTTATTATGCTAGTCTGAAAAAAGAGGTAGAACTATATATCGAGCGCGGCTTCCGATTTTCTGATGTTTATTTTGGCGGCGGCACTCCCACTGTCTTAATGGATGAGCTAATCAGTTTCCTCGATTTTCTAAAAAAGAGTTTCAAAATTAGACAGATATCACTGGAAACAACGCCTCGGGAAATAAACAAGCAGGTTCTCGAAGATCTCAAAAAAGCTGGGATTAATCGGCTTTCAATAGGCGTGCAGAGCTTTGATAATGAATTAATAAGGACGATGGGGAGGCTGGTGGGCAGCGGTGAAGAGGCTATTGAAAAACTGAAAATGGCTCAGGGTATGTTCAATACTGTTAACGCCGACTTTATTTTTAATTTCCCCACCCAGACCATCGAGCAATTTGAGAAGGATGTCGCCATCTTTAAATCATTAAACCTTGACCAGGCTACTTTTTACCCGTTAATGCCGTCGCCTCACAAAAAGACGCGATTAGAGCGGCGGTTCAGTAACGTAGATACTAAACGAGAGAAGGAGTTTTACGATATTATCCTGCGCGAATTGTATCAAGGAGGATACGAAGCCTCGACAGCCTGGTGTTTTTCACGTGGCGATCATTTAATTGACGAATACATCATTGATTATGACGATTACGTAGGAGTGGGGGCGGGTTCGGTTGGGTTCTTAAACGGAGACTTTTTTGTAAACACTTTCTCGTTAGACCGATACGACGAATTGATATCTCAAGGCGAGTTACCATTAGTAAACTGGCGTCGACTGTCGGAGAGAGAACATTTACGTTATTACATGCTAACCAAGCTGTTCGGAATGTCTTTAGATCCCATAAAATTCAGCCAGCGCTTTCATGATGATATTAATCGCAAATTATGGTGGGAACTGAACTTTTTCCGGATGTTCGGACTGGTTAGAAAAAGGCAACCGATCAATGTTACTCCCAGGGGCATGTATACAACGTGCGTCATGCAAAAGGAATTCTTTGCAGCATTAAATACCTTACGGGAACGGTTTATCGAAACCCAAACGTAATCACAGCATATCCGTCGAGCAAGCGTCCCTGTTTGCGTATATCGTAGAGTAGTCGTCCCTGACTGCGGTTGTATAATAGAAATCACAAGCACGAAGGTTTGTTACGACGAGAATGGAAGCATATCAATATTTAGAGTTTTTTACGTGTTTGTGATACACTTTTCTTATCTCTGGAGACACCATTGAACAAAGTCGGAATTTTATATCATCCATTAAAGCCGGAAGCAGTTAAGCTAGCTTCAGAACTAAACGACTTCATTAAAGGACAAGGCGTGGAAACCTGGTCCTTTTCCGCCTGGGAATTTGAATCGGCACGCGCCAAAATTGATGGCACGGATCTTGTTCTGTCAATTGGAGGCGACGGCACGATTCTACGAGCAGCACAGGTGGTTATACCCGGTAAAATCCCTATCACAGGAATTAACCTCGGAAACCTGGGTTTTATGACTGAATTTAGTGTTGCCGAATCTCGTGACGGGATTCTAAAACTGCTCAACGGTGAAGGTTGGATCGATGAACGATCAATTTTAGAAGCGACTTTTTCGATATCAGGTAAACAAAAAACTTATCATGCGTTGAATGATGTAGTAATAGCCCGGGGTCTGGTTGTGCGGACGATAGTGGTTGAAGCGATCGTTGATAACCAGACCTTGACTACTTATAAAGCCGATGGAGTCATCGTAGCTACCGCAACCGGCAGCACCGGCTATAATCTCGCAGCCGGGGGACCCATTTTGCACCCGGGCGCAAAAGAAATGGTCCTGGCGCCAATAATGCCCCATTTGAGCGCTAATTATTGTCTTGTCTTACCCGCGACGTCGGTTGTCGAACTGTGTATAAGGACATTGCACCCGGCGAGTCTTAGTATCGACGGTCACACCAATATAAGCGTTGAGAGCGGTCTGGTGGTGACTGTAAAACTAAGTAAAGACACGGTCCGGTTTTTAAGGATTCACCCGGAAAATGGATTTTATGGTTCTCTCGAAAAGCGCCTGAAAGGAAAGCAGTAACTTGCCAAGAAAGACTTCAATAAAAGTGGAGAAAGCCCGGATTAGCGATGTTCCCCAGATGCACAAGCTTGTCAATTCATTCGCGGAACGTGGTGAAATGCTGGCACGACCGCTCAGCGAGCTTTATGAGAATATCAGGGACTTTTTTGTCGTCAGGAAGGGTAAGAAGATCATTGGCTGTGCTGCTTTACACGTAATGTGGTCGGACATGGCAGAAATTAAGTCGGTAGCAGTAGACGAAGAGCTTCAGAAACAGGGTGTGGGTAATCAACTGGTTGCTGCCTGTATCGAGGAAGCGAAAGCGTTAGGCATTTCAACCATATTTTGCCTCACCTATAAGCCGGCATTTTTCGGGAAGTTCGGGTTAACAGTGGTTGACAAGATGAGTCTTCCTCAGAAAATCTGGACTGAATGTTACCGATGCCATAAATATCCAAACTGCGACGAGACGGCGATGATATTGAAGCTTAAGGTCGGGTCTAGAGCAAAGTTGAAGGAAAGTTAAAACTATGGAACTGGTAACCCCCGCTTATCTAGGTGTTATTGCTATTGGGCTGCTGCACGGAGTAGAACCTGGGCACGGTTGGCCGGTAGCAGTGGTTTACTCGATGAAGAAAGGCAATATTACTTCAAGCGCTCTATTGAGTGCCAGCGTCATCGGCTTTGCTCATCTTATATCATCTATTGCCGTGGTTGCTGCTTATGTCCTGCTGCAGACATGGTTGGATTTTGACGCGCCGTGGATAAAATATGCAGCCGCAGGTTTATTATTGATACTTGCTTTCAGAATGTTCCGTGAAAAGACAGACAGTGTCGAAGATCAACACGGACATATGCATGAGAATCGGCATGAGATTGAACATGAGCACGAACATGAACATCCGGAACAGAATTTGCATACTCATAAACACAAACATACCAAAGGTGTCGCCTTGAACTTGCTGGGGCTGGCTTCTTTCGCTTTTATACTCGGCTTCGCTCACGAAGAAGAATTTGCCTTGCTGGCGATGGTTGCTGGCGGCGTTAATGCTTGGGTATTAATGATCTCATACGGGATTGCCGTTCTTGCAGGCTTGATCATTGTTACTGTCGCCTGCGTTAGACTATATCACTATCTCCAACCCAGGTTAATCAAGTATGAGAAATACATTCCCAAAATTGGAGCGGGGATCCTGGTGGTAATGGCAGTAATTATCCTTATCAGCGGCTAAATAGCAGGGTCAAAACTTGGTTATGGAAAAAACGTTATCCAGTAAATTGATTTATGATGGCCGGGCAATTAGATTCCGTGTTGATACCGTCCGGATGCCGGATGGTCGGGAAACTACCCGTGAAATTGTTGAACACTCCGAGGTAATTGTCGTTGTAGCGATCGATGAAAAAGATAACGTCCTTTTAGTGAGGCAGTATCGCACACCGATAGAGAAAGAACTGCTGGAAATTCCTGCCGGTGGTATTGATAATAGTGAAAAGCCTGAGGAAGCGGTGCTGAGAGAAATGCAGGAAGAGACCGGATTTTTACCCCGGAAGTTGGTGAGATTGGGTGGTTTTTATTCAGCGCCCGGATTCTGCACAGAATATCTTCATGTGTTCCTCGCAACAGACCTGGTACCCGGCCGACTCAATGCCGAGGACACTGACGAGATCAGACTCGAACGGGTGCCTATCACAGATATTCCTGCGATGTTAACCTCTGGTAAGTTCGAGGACGCAAAAAGTATAGCCGGACTGTATATGT
Source organism: uncultured Dehalococcoidales bacterium (assembly GCA_964354765.1). GTDB lineage: Bacteria > Chloroflexota > Dehalococcoidia > Dehalococcoidales > Fen-1064 > JAURWL01. The sequence continues at coordinate 4,112 of CAYHBE010000050.1, forward strand.
ACCTCGAATACAACAAGAAACACTAAACACGAAACAAATTCTAAAATCTAAAATCCAAATTGAGTCGAACAACAATGAAACTCAATCCATACGGAAAACTCTGCACCCAGTTTTATGACATTAGTAAACCCTCACCGCCGGATGATGCTTTCAACTTCTATCTTGAACAGGCAAGAAGTGCGGGCGATCTAGTACTTGAATTGATGTGCGGTTCGGGGCGCTTCCTGGTCCCTTTGTTGCAGCAAGGTATTGATATCGACGGTTCCGATGCATCCGCCGACATGCTGGAAGCTTGCCGCGCAAAGTGCGAATCACTGAGATTAAAAACTAATCTATACCAGCAATCTATTGAGGAAACTAAATTACCAAGGAAATATAAGCTGATTATCGTTCCGGCGAGTTCTTTTATACTCGTCACAGATAGACAAGCTGCAAAGATTAGTCTTAAGAAGATATACGAACACCTGCAGCCCGGTGGAAAATTTATTTTAGAAATCGATACTCCCCGCGCTGCTGGTAGATCAGGGGTATGGATTGGTCGATGGGTTGAAAGACCTGATGGCGCAACTATTATTTTCAGTGCACTGGCAAATTATGACCCAAAAGAAAAGGTTGAGTATGCCTTACATAAATATGAATTATTTGAGGACGGCAGGTTAATCAGTACAGAACTCGAACACTATGCGATGCGTTTTTACGAGAAAGAAGAATTCATGAGGTTACTTCAAGAAGCTGGATTTAAGAACAATAAAGCGACTAAACTATATAACGATACTGAACCCAATGCGTCTGACCACTCGATTTTGTTCATTGCTGAAAAGAGTAGACGTTTATAGTCACTTGATTTTTATCACTTGTAACTTGATACTTTAGCAAACTTTAGCCAATTGCTTGCTTGAGCCGTTTACCGCCCAGCAGATGAATGTGAAGGTGCTTGACCACCTGCCCGCCTGCATCCCCCACGTTAATAACCACTCGGAAACCTTTTTCAGCGATACCGTTTTGACGCGCAAGTTCATTAGCTACCAGGATCATATGCCCTACCAGGCTTGCCTGCTTTTCTTTAAGGTCGGTGAGATAAGCGATGTGCTCTTTCGGAATGATTAATAAATGTATCTCGGTTGCTGGATGAATATCTTTAAAGGCAATGACTTTATCATCGCGGTAAACGATATCACTCGGGATTTGCCCGGCGACAATTTTGCAAAATATGCAGTCTTCCATGTTACCTCCGGTATTGTGCCTTAGCCTGCTCGAATAAGTCGCCCCCGGCCATATCGTAGGCAACGACTGCCGGAAAATTTTCTACGGTCAGTTTCAACAAAGCTTCAGCGCCAAGCTCCTCGTAGGCTACTGTTTCGGATTTCTTGATAGATTTCGAGATCAGTGCGGCTGCACCACCAGTAGCGACCAGGTAGATAGCCTTGTATTTTTTTATAGCGTCACGGACTGCTTGTGAACGGTCGCCTTTACCAATCATTGCTTTCAGACCTGCCTGAAGAAGCCGTGGGGTGAAGGCATCCATTCTGGAGCTGGTAGTCGGTCCCGCTGAACCTATCACTTTCCCCGGTGGAGCCGGCGACGGTCCCATATAATAAATTGTCTGACCTTTAAGATCGAACGGAAGCTTTTCGCCCTTATCCAATGACTGCACCAGCCGTCGGTGGGCAGCATCTCTTCCGACGTAGATGATACCGGAGATAACTACAGACACTCCCGTTTTCAACTTTGCGATGTCTTCGTCACTTATCGGAGAGACGACTTGTAAAGGTTTTTCTGCCACTATAGCACCGCCTCTTTGTGCCTGGCGCTGTGGCACTGCATATTAACTGCGACCGGCATGCTGGCGATGTGGGTGGGCATCGTATCGATTTGGACAGCGAGTGCGGTCACCCTACCACCCAGACCACCTGGACCAATTCCCAGGTCGTTAATTTTTTTCGATAATTCCTTTTCTAATTCGGCGGTTTCAGCATCCGGATTTGCGTCTCCAATCTTTCCTAGAAGGGCACGCTTTGCTAACTCCATCACTTTATCTGCTGTACCGCCGATACCTACTCCCACAATAACCGGCGGACACGGCTTGCCGCCGGCTTCATCAACTGCTTTGACAACAAAATCGATAATGCCCTGTCTTCCAGCGCCGGGTGTCAGCATTTCCAACCGACTCATGTTCTCGGCGCCGCCGCCTTTGCACATTACGGTGATTTTGAGATGGTCGCCTGGAACTATTTCGGTGTGGATAACGGGTGGAGTGTTGTCTTTTGTATTGACCCGGGCAGAGAAAGGCTGGCGTACCATCGATTTGCGTAAATATCCTTTCGTGTAACCCTGGGATACACCGTCGGAAATAGCTTTATTCAGGTCGCCGCCAGTAATGTGAACATCCTGTCCGATTTCAAGAAAAACGACTGCGGTACCGCAGTCCTGGCATAACGGCAGCGATTCCTCGCGGGCAATGCGGGCGTTTTCTAACAATTGCCGCAGGGTTTCTTTACCAAGCAGCGATTCTTCCTCTCGTTCTGCCTTTCTTAATGCCGCCAGGACATCTTCACCAAGCTCTAAATTAGCGGACTGGCAGAGTTCTTCAATTGCTTTAGTAATTTTACTGGTTTTTATTTCACGCATAATGGCTGTCTTCGCTTCAATAATAAATATTGTCATTCTGAGGTAGCGAAGAATCTCAGGGAGGATGGGTTACCGCCTCCCACCGAGACCCTTCACTATCGTTCAGGGTGACAATGATTACTTCACTTTAGTTTCATTACTTCAATCAGTTCCTGCACTGCTTTTGCAGAATTCATCAGGGCGGTTTTTTCTTCAGAGGTCAGACCTATTTCCCCTACCAGTTCAGCTCCACCCTTGCCCAATTTCACGGGAGTACCGAGGACTGTGTTGTGCAGTCCATATTCACCATCGAGCCTGACAGTGCAATTGAACACGCGCTTCTTGTCCAATATCACCGCTTCGGCCATTTCCGCTAATGCTGCCGAAGGTGCATAGAAGGCACTGCCTGTTTTCAACAGTTCTACGATCTCGGCACCGCCGTTCACAGTGCGGTTCACCAGCTTTGCGATTTTGTCCGCTGGCAGAAGAAGTGTAATCGGCGCACCCTTGACCAGCGTCAGCCGCGGAATGACTACCATACTCTTGCCATGCTCGCCGATGACACAGGGTGTGATATCCTCTACCGAAACTTCCAATTCCTCGGCGATAAATGAAGCTAACCTTGCGCCGTCGAGGACACCTGACAGTCCAAAAACACGTTTGCGAGGGAATTTACTCTCGTGCAGTGCCAGGTAGACCATAGCATCGACTGGATTGGTAGCCAGTATGATGACGCATCGTGGTGAGTACTTAATTGTATTTTTCGTGACGACGCTGATTATCTTCTGATTCGTAAAAAGAAGGTCGTCGCGGCTCATCCCGGGTTTGCGAGCCACTCCCGAAGTTATTATGACTACATCTGAATTAGCCGTCGCTTCATAATTATTTGTTCCGGTAATTTTGGAGTTGAAGCCTAAAATGTTGGATGATTGCTGGATATCGAGCGCTTTACCCTGTGGCAGACCTTCGATAATATCGAGCAGGACAACATCGGCATAACCTTTCTCGGTGATTCTCTGCGCACATGATGCCCCCACATTCCCCGCCCCGATGACTGTTACTTTTGCTCTTCCTCTCATTTTCGTACCGCCTTACCTTAAAACTCAAAGGGTATTGTACTTCATAAAGGAGAAAAGGTAAATAAGGTAAATAACTTAAAATTCATACATCAAAAATCAAAAGCAAAAACATGGAGTTGATAATAGGTGAAAAGAGAGGGGGTATTACCCGCCTATTTGACTCATGGAGCGTCCCGTTGGGACATCACCTTCGCTTAGGTGGTGCTGGGCTTGTTTCGACGATGCCGCAGATTGTATAACTCGAGCCAGTTCCTCTATCGAAGCGCCCCGGCGCAACGGCTCTTTGATATCGATTTCGTCATCGTCCAGCAGGCAAGGTCTCAGTTTACCGTCAGCGGTAAGGCGGAACCGATTACATCCAGCGCAGAAACATTCTGTAACCGCACCAATAAAACCCAGTGTCCCTTTGGCACCCGGCAGCTGATAATAACGGGCAGGACCGTTGCCCGCGGATGGTTTATGCGGAGTTAGGACCCCGATATTACTTTCAACGCGTCTCATGATTTCAGCGGTCGATATGAGTCCGCTGCCGTGTGAGTTAGAGTTCTCG
>CAYHBE010000051.1:0-8201 GCA_964354765.1 uncultured Dehalococcoidales bacterium
CTCCAAACCTGCTCTGTGCCTACTTCAACTCCGGATACGGCGCAAATTACAACTACAGCACTTTCACTAACCCTGATAGCGGACTTAACTTCACCAACGAAATCGGGATATCCCGGTGTATCCATCAGATTAATCTTGTTACCCTTCCAGATGAAAGGTAACAGGCTGAGATTGATACTCATGCCTCTTTTATGTTCTGCAGGATCGAAGTCGGAAGTTGTTGCACCCTCGCTTACTTTACCGAGCCGGTTGATCACCTTTGCTGAAAAAAGAATAGCCTCGGATAAGGAAGTCTTACCGGCGCCATTATGCGCTACGAGGGCTAGATTCCGGATGTTTTCCAGTCCGTACTGCGCCATAAAATCACCTGTCCTCTACCAAGTTTGTACGCCTCGGGGTAAATTATTATTAAGGCTAATCCCTACTCATTATAAATCGCACGCACGGATACGGCAAGCACGCGAGCCTGAATTGATTAAGATAAGCGATCTAAGTCAGTCTACGAGAGCCTGAACCACCTGCTATCTGGCGCCAAATTTTTCGTTAAATACTATTTCAGCCAGCTCTTTTCGGGGTGGGATCCTGGACTCGCCGTCGGGGTATCCGAGCGGCGTGATTTCAACCACTGTGAATCCTTCAGGAACCCCTAGGATAGCTTCAATTTTCTTTACATCGAAATTAGCGACATGCACGGTACCCAGCCCTAGTGCACGCGCTGCCAGGACTAGGTTTTCCATCGCGAGACCGGCATCGAACATTCCGAATTCACCTTTTACGGTCGTTGCCGCGCCCTTATAAAATCCGGACTTATTTAATTCGATGCACACTGCCACTATAATCGGAGCCGTCTTAATGGCGTTGGTAGACGGATTATTTGTCGATAGTGCAGCGGCAAGTTCCTGTTTCGTATTTTCATTCCTGATGATAATAAATCGCCAGCACTGCGTATTCGCCCATGAAGGCGCCCAACGAGCTGCCTCTAACACCTGCGCCAGGACATCGTCAGGAACAGGGATTGAAGTATATTTCCGAATGCTTCTCCGCGTTTTAATAGCTTCTAGTGTATCCATTTAACCTCCAATGTTTCATAAACCTGTTACATTTTCTCAAAACCAGGCATTTATTTCAACCCCTTCTGAAATCAGGTTAGAATTCAGTGAATTTCCATTTAAGTTGTTGTGCACCAAACCGGGTACACTGGTAACAAAACAGACCGGGTACATCGTTAACAGTATTTACCCCATCAGGATCTAAAATTAGACAAAGCAGAAGTGGCAAGGAGGGTACAGCCCTCCTTAATACTAATATCCCTTCCATATCAGGGAAGGGATAAAGGGTTAGGTTGTTGTGGCTGTAGACCAGAGCGAGATGATATATATTCTTACATTAAAAATTGTGCCGATTTTAATAGACGAATAGTACTCTAAATAAAGTATTGACAAGCTTCTTCCCTTTGATTAGTATCGAAGTAGGTTTTCCAATCCATTTTATATTCAATCTCCTCACTCGCTTACTTTTCCTCAGCCAGGTTTCAAAGAGATAAAAGTTACATCTCCTCTACTAGAAAGAAGATAAACTTTTAAAAATATTACAATTCGAAGGAGGAACCGATGACTTACCAGGCGAAGGACTACAATTCTCTTATTGGAATACCCGGACTCAGTGAGACCATCCTCAAAAATCATTTCACTCTTTATCAAGGCTATGTCACCAACACTAATAAAATTATGGACGCTCTTACCGCGATGCTCAAAGAAGGCAAAACCGCTAATCCCGAATATGCGGAATTGAAACGTCGCATGGGTTTTGAATTCAACGGTATGCGCCTCCATGAGTACTATTTTGAGAACCTTGGAGGGGCGGCGCTGCTCGATAAATCGGGTAAATTTACAAAGAAAGTGGCGGAAGTATTTGGTAGTTATGAAGCGTGGGAGCAGGATTTCAAAGCCACAGGGTCGATGCGAGGTATCGGCTGGGTGGTGCTGTACCAGGATAATGTCACCGGTACGTTGTTTAATCAGTGGATCAATGAGCATGAAGTCGGACATTTCGCGGGATGCACACCTGTACTAATTATGGATGTTTTTGAGCATGCCTATATGATTGATTATGGGCTAAAGAAGGCTGATTATATCGCAACGTTTTTTAAGAATATAAAATGGGAAGTCTTGGAGAAACGGATTAGATAACCGTATCCTTGTTGAATCTAATAAAAGGAGCATAAATATGCCAGAATCGGTAAAGGTTGGCAGTGCAAAGGAACTTGCTCCAGGGACGATGAAAGAGGTTTGGGTGGGTCAGATTCCGATACTCATTGCCAGGATCGGAGATGCGTATTATGCTACCCAGGGACGCTGTCCGCACATGGGCGGTATCCTCGCAAAGGGAAAACTCGATGGCACTGTGGTGACCTGTCCTCGGCATGGTTCGCAGTTCGTGTTGACTGACGGGAAGGTCGTGATGTGGATGAAAGGTAAGGGGCTTATGGCTGCAATCGGGAAAATACTAAAACGTCCGCAGCCTTTAAAAACTTATCAGGTCATCGTCGAGAGCGGGGACATTTTCGTAAAAGTTGACTGACCAGAAAATGTTGGTTGATAAACATTTGCTCCACACTGGAATTGATTAAAGAGTTTAATAAAAAAATCGCGAATAAGATTGGATGAGTCCTCATTGGAAATTCCCCAAATATTAAAGAAGTATCACATAATTGCGGTCGTTGGAGCGTCACCGGACCCTGATCGCACCAGTAATCACGTATTTATGTATATGAAAAAACATGGTTACAGGGTAATCCCGGTAAATCCAAGGACAGATGAAGTGTCCGGCGAGAAGAGTTATCCTTCGCTGACGGCAATCCCTGAAAAAGTGGAAATTGTAGATATCTTCAGGCGTTCCGAGGAATGTGTGCCACTGGTAGAAGAAGCGATCAAAGTAGGCGCTAAGGTTATCTGGATGCAGGAAGGTGTGGTCAATGGAGAGGCAGAAGCCAAGGCGCTGTGTGCGGGGTTGACGGTTGTCATGGACCATTGCTTGATGAAAGAGCATAAACGCTTTAAAGGACAGGAAACGGAGTAACACAGATGGAAAAATTTACTGGAAAAGGTCACCTGCCCGGAACCGAAAAGCAAAGCGATATCGAGTTAGAAATCGATTGGGAAGCCAAAGAAGTCAGCGTACGCATCGAAGGGGTTGCAGCGGCGATGGAGAATTGGCCAGGACTGGCTGTGCAGACATTCGGACCATTAGATGAGATATCCTTCCGCACCAAAGGAATCCCCCGACTATTCACCCATTGGTGGCACCTGGTGAGGAATGGAAGCGGCGGCTTGTGGGGAATCGTCCTGGCAATGCCCGATAAAGACGGCGTCTGGCGCACCTGCACGCTGCAACTCGAAAAAACCGAATAAATCAAACATCCTGAGAAAATTCACATACTGCGGGAAGTCTGATCGATATTCATTGCATCACATTCGTTTGCATTCAAAAATCGAAAGTAGTATCCTCATACTAAGCTTCAAGTATTATTTTCCAAATGCAACTAAGATTTAAAGGAGTCAGCTATGGTCTGGCAACCAGAGATTGACGAATTAAACCTTCGACAGCACCTTGCGGAACAAATGGGGGGAGAGGAAGGCATCCAGCGTCAGCATGAGCGTGGTAAATTGACTGTCCGTGAGAGGATTTCAAAGCTGGCCGATAAAGACTCTTTCCAGGAAATCGGTAAACTGGCAGGTGCGGCTACTTATGATGGAGAAAAATTGGTTTCTTTCCGTCCCGCAAATTCAGTGATGGGTGTTTGCACCATCGATGGCCGCAAGGCAGTTTTAACGGGTGGGGATTTTACCGTTAGGGGTGGGGCGTCTGATGCTGCAATCGGTAATAAAAGTTCTTATGGATTAAAAATGGCGCTAAACTGGCGCTTGCCATTTATCCGGTTACTCGATGCTACCGGTGGTAGCGTGCGCACATTCGAGCAAATAGGGCGCACATATATTCCGGACATGAACGAATATTGTGCTTTAAATGGAAAACTTCTTGGCATCGCCCCGGTCATTTCTGCAGTGCTGGGTTCAGTAGCAGGGCTGCCGGCAGTCGAAGGCTGCCTGGCGCACTGGAACTTGATGGTCAAGGGAATCAGCCAGCTCTTTCCAGGCGGACCGCCAGTGGTCAAAGCTGCCCTGGGTTACGACATCACCAAGGAAGAACTGGGTGACGAGAAGACCCAGGTTTTCCAGAGCGGAGTTGTTGATAACCTGGCGAACACAGAGGAAGAAGCATTTGAGATGATCCGTAAATTTCTCAGCTACCTGCCGCATAATGTCTATGAGATGCCGCCCCGTGCGGAAACAGCAGATCCGCCAGACCGCCGCGAAGAAAAGCTGCTTTCAATCATACCTCGTAACCGTAAGCGAGGTTACAATCCATATCAGATCTTGAAATTGGTGCTGGATAAAGACTCGTTTTTTGAGATAACCCCGTTCTATGGACAATCGAGGGTAACTGGCTTTGCCAGGGTGAATGGGTATCCGGTTGGGGTAATGATCAATAATCCGATGTTTCTTGGCGGTTCGATGGACGTCGCCGCTGGCAGTAAAGTAATCCGCTTTCTCCAGTTGTGCAACACATTCCATCTGCCGATGGTCTATTTCGCCGATGAGCCTGGTTTCATGGTAGGCTCCGATGCCCAGAAACAGGGAATCGTACGCGCTGGAGCAAAAATCGTTCTGGCAACCTGCGCCACTCAAATGCCCTGGATTACTTTCATCATCCGGCAGCTATTTGGTGTAGCCGGGCAGAACCATAATCGACCTGGCGGTATGTACCGACGTATCGCCTGGCCTTCAGGAAACTGGGGTTCTATGCATATAGAAGGCGGCACCAGCGCCGCCTATCGCCGAGAAATTGAATCCGCTCCTGATCCCGAAGCCAAACGGCAGGAGATTGAAGGGCGATTAAATGCTATTTCTTCTCCGTTCCGCACCGCAGAGGCTTTCAATATAGAAGATATTATCGACCCACGTGATACCCGTCCGGTTTTGTGTGATTTTGTTGAGATGGCTCAATCAGATATTAAGGTTCAGCTTGGACCTGTTAGCGGTCCAAGTTTCTGGCCGTAATTAAAAATAATATTATTAATCCATTAGATGGACGTCTTGAAGAGAAGGAGTATTAAATGGGAATCGTGCTCATGGCAACACTAAAAGCAAACGAAGGGCAAGGAGACGCAATTGCGGAAGAGTTCAAGAAACTGATTCCGAAGATATTGAAAGATCCCGGCACAGTAGGATACCTGGTCGGCCGCGTTGCCAACGACCTCAATAAATTTATTGTCATTGAACAATACGAAAACCGGGAAGCGCTTCAGTTTCACGGTCAAACTGAACATTTTAAAGCCTTCAACGCAGCTACTCGTGGTATGTTTGCCGGACGGGCAGAAATCCAGTTCTTAAACAAAGTGGAATAACAACCAAGATTTTAGATCGCGTTAATAAATAAACTAGCGAACAATCGATGCTAGAAACGGCGATTAATTTGATAAAAGGAAATCTGTGAATTATCCCGAAAACCAGGTTCCTCAAATTCATCAGCCTTCTCCTTCGGATATTGTTGAAAATAGTCCAGCTAAAGCTGTAAAGATCTGTACAGGATGCCGCACTCGTAACCAGCCTGCTTCGCAATATTGCTATAAATGCGGTCTGAAACTTCCCGAACAGGCAACAATTCCAGGTAATCCTGTAAAGGTCTGCCGGGGATGTCACACTTCCAACTCGCCAACATCGGAGTACTGTTATAAATGCGGTTTGAAGTTACCTGAAGAATCGACAGTCACTGGAGAATATTCAATCCTCGCTGGATTCTGGATCAGGTTCGCCTCATTTCTGATTGATAATATACTCGTATTTATTGGCAGTCTAATCTTCGGTGTGGTATTGGTGGCGATCCTTATCACTATCTTTCCCGACCTCGCTGGAAATTACGCAGTCGATGAATATACCTGGGATGCAATCCTGACAGCATCGGAAAGCCCGGCGACGTGGTTGGATTGGGCTATTTTGGGATTCTTTTTTGTATTTGGTATTGCCTATTTTACTATCGCGATTGGATGGAAAGGGCAAACACTCGGTAAATTGATGTTGGGACTCAAGGTTGTCAGGACAGATGGAAGCCGAGCCGGTTTTCTGAGGGCATTTATCAGGTCGTGGGGATATTTTTTATGTATTACGTCGGTAGGCATCGGATTCCTGGTGATTGCGTGGAACGACCAAAAGCGCGGTTTACATGATTTCATCTCCAATACGAAAGTAATAAGAAAATAGCAGGTTATTAATTGGGAACCTTAGTCACGATAATCATTGCTTTCGTCCCCGGTATTTTTTGGATGTGGTTCATTTACCGGTGGGACAAGCACCAGCCTGAGCCTCGGCGGCTCGTTGTCCGTTCTTTCCTCTGGGGCATGGTGCTGGTAATCCCGATTGCTATTATCGAATTTTTATTGATTTTAGGAAGCTTGGGCAGCCAGGGATTAAGCCAGATTGGAAACGCAAATTTCTCACTTGGAAACATTGCCTACGAATCTTTTATTGTTGCCGGCTTGACCGAAGAATTGGGTAAATTCCTGGTAGTCCGCCTCTTCATTTACAAGTCGCCTTATTTCGACGACTCAACTGATGGAATAATTTATGCTTCAGCCGTTGCGCTTGGTTTTGCCACTCTCGAAAATATCGGATATACGTTGACTTATGGATGGCAGGTTATTCTTATCCGTGGACCGATATCTACCTTCGCACACGTATTATTTTCCGCTATTTGGGGCTATCCGTTGGCTCTACGTAAAATCGGATATCCCAAAGCAACCAGGTATATTTGGCTGGGTTTGATCGGAGCTATGATAGCTCATGGATTCTTCGATTTCCTCCTGTTTACACAGAGCTGGTATGCTTTGCTGGCGATTCCACTCCTGTTGGTCATGGTTATTGGTCTGAATTTAATGCTCAGACATTCCCGTCGGATATCTCAATTCTTCAATAAAGTGGCCGTACTGCAAAGTGACTGTCCGGATTGCGGCGCCAGGATTCCAGCCTACGCCCACTTCTGTACAAACTGTGGAAAGCAAATAGATGAAAAATTGCAAAAAATAGGCGATGCCTGTGGAAATTGCGGACAACCGCTCGATAGCAAATCCAAGTTTTGTACGGCATGTGGAAGCCGTATTGTTAATAAACCCTGGAAGACATAGATCATTTATCTCTGACAGACTTTATCCTCGCTTTTTATCTAATAAACCCTGTTTTTAATATTTATACTCCTAGCAAGTTGTAATGAGGCTTGTTACCGGTTTGATGTTCCAGAACTAAATCCTCTAATAATATAACCCCTCATAAGAAGCACAATAAGTGTATAAAAACAGGGATAGGTCGTTGTGATCATCAACCACTGGGATGATATACGTTCTTGCTTCAACAATCGATATTGCCGAGTCCTATCTATTAATAAATGTAAGGTTAAAGATGATGAGCAGGCAGTGTTAGAGGACGCAATCCTCTAAGAACATATACTCTTCCACGAAGTAGAAAAGGTATAAAGGCAGAATTGGATGGGGAGCGCAGCTTCCCTTCATAAAATTATCCCTTCCCTTAATTGACAGGGAAGGGATACAGGGATAGGTCGTCGTGACTGTTCACCTTAGGGAGAATATATATTCTATATCAAGTGCATATGTAACTATTATTAAATACCACTTGGCACTATTGACACCTAATGGTACACTATTGTGGGCACTTTTCTTTAATATCCAATTGTAATAGCAGCAAGGAGGTGCATATCGAAAATACGATAAATTTAGAGGTATTCGAGATGCAAAAAATCCAAAAAGGAGGGGAGCATGGATTTTTCTTACTCTGAAAAAGAAGAGGCTTTCAGGCAGGAGATCCGCGACTGGTTAGCTGTCCATTCCAGGGATTTACCAAAATGGTGGTTTGATCCCAAATTAAAGCGGCCGGATACCGATTCCAGGGAATATCATGATTTTGGAGTCTGGTGGCATAAAAAACTCTATGATGACGGATTCGTCGGGCTCAATTGGCCAAAAGAATACGGCGGCCGTGGCGCAACACTACTCGAGCAAGTTGTATTCTCTGAAGAAATGGCAAAGGCACGGGTACCTGGAATAACCAATACAATCGGCATCGGTTGGTGCG
>CAYHBE010000052.1:0-8178 GCA_964354765.1 uncultured Dehalococcoidales bacterium
CGACGCCTATATCGCCAGTGATAATGATTATCATTACTGGTTATCCCAACCATTATTAATCGAGTGATTTAAGAAGCGATTCGTAATCGTTTTGAGTATCTATATCAATTAAGATACCTTTGTCATTCACTTCCACTTCAAGTGCAAGATTGGAATAGGAATTGAGAACATCTCGCAAGTTCCCCTTGTTGCTCCACTGTATAATAACCGGCACCAGAATATTGGGAATAAGCGGAGGATGTCCACGTGTGCCGCCAAAAACTGGATATATAATTTTGCCTGGATTCTTCTTGTGCTCATTGACTAGAGATTTAATAGTTTCTGATTTAACGAGTGGCATATCTACGGGCATCAGAAAAAAAGCGTCAATCGCGGGTTGAAGCGTTCTTACTCCTGCCTGCACCGACGTAAACATGCCAAGTTCATATTTCGGGTTTTCAACAAATGTAACTTCCCGGTTTTTTAATGACTGTACTATATCCTGACTGCGGTACCCGGTCACGATAAACACCTGCACACCGTTTTCGTGAAAAACCGATGATAATCGTTCTATAACTGTCTCCCGTTCGATAAGTAAAAGGGCTTTTAGCTGTCCCATTCGGCTCGACATTCCCGCTGCCAAGATAAGCACAGCGATGTTCATCCTTCTAATCCTGACCGCACCTTGATCAACTCCGCTACGATGCTCACGGCAATCTCTTCAGGCGTCTCGCTGCCAATATCGATCCCAATCGGAGAGTGTACCCGCTCTAGCTGCTGTCGTGTTGTGCCTTTTGCTAATAATGTCCGGTAGACAGACTCCCGTTTTTGGCGACTGCTTATCATTCCGATATAACCTGCGGTAGTCTTCAGAGCTTGTTCGAGCGCAACCAGGTCATAAACGTGTCCACGCGTCATGATCACAATATAAGAGTCATCATCCAAATCGAATCCTCTAAAAGCTTGCTTATAATCTTTTATTATTTCTGTCTGTTCTGCATCCGGAAAACGCTCTTTGTTGGCGAATTCAGCTCTATCGTCCAGCACTACCACCTGGAATCCGACCATTGCCGCGATCTGAGCTGTTGGTACAGCAACGTGGCCAGCCCCAATCAAATAGAGGGTTTGTAATCTTTTGATCGGGTCGACTACAAACCGATTATTATCAAGCGAGATAATAGTCGTGCTTGGAATATTCCGGACTTCATTTCTTAGAGTATCAAGCTGTTTTTTAGATAACTTGATATCGCCAGAAAACATACCATCGTGTATAAGTAATGAACGTCCGGCTGTGCGAAGCGAGCTATTTTTCCCTTTAATTTGAATAAGGTAATAGAAGCTCTTACCTCTATTTATAGACTCAAGCCAATCTCCAAACAATATTGTATTGCTTGTACCTGCATCTATATAGTCCAGAAAAACAAGAGCTTTTCCGCCGCAGACCATGCCGCTGGTTGATTTCTCATTTAGCTCGAACTCAAGGACTTCCGACTTTCCTGTTTTCAAGACCTGCTTTGCCCGTTGGATAGCTTTTGCCTCGAAAATACTGCCCCCAATTGTCCCATAAGCATCACCATTAGCATCGACCACCATTTTTGTTCCTGCATGCCGCGGTGAAGATCCCTGAATATCCACAATGGTTAACAATACTACCGGTTTATTGTTATTTAGCTGATCAAGTATTATTCCGGGGATTGATATATTATTAATCATTTTAATTTTTACGTTAGGCTATTTAATAGAATAAGTAGTGTTTACTCGCGACGCCTTAGCCATCAATTCCTTCTTGCGGGGAAGAGAAATCTTACTTAAGGGGGTTACACCCTCCTTTTCACCTTCGTATTAACAAAGATGTCTTAACCCCCGCTCACTATCGCGAATATCTGGAGTTCGTCTCCAGGTTTGAGAACTTTATCCAAACCCTCTTCATTATAAGTTACTGTCTCAACATTGTTGACAGTTATCAAGACTTTAATAAGACTATCCTCGTCATACAACCACTGCTTTGATTCCGGATATTTTTTCATCAAGTCGTCAAGACACTCCCCGACCGTTTTACCGTTTACTTCTATAGTTTCGGGAAGGCCGGTATTTTCCTGTAAAAGCGGTCCTATCTTGATCTTAATACTCATGCGGACATCACATACGGAAAGTTATATTATTTTTTGGCTTGCTGGATGCCTTTAAGAATAGCTTCAGGGGTCATGGGTAATGATTTAAAGCGTACACACGTAGCGTTGTGAATAGCGTTGGCTAAAGCTGCGAGAGTTCCTACTAACGGAGGCTCTCCTACGTGCCTGAGTCCATAAATACCTGTTGTGGAATTCACTTCAACCAGTATCGTATCAATCATCGGGATATCGGCGGCAGTAGGTAAACGGTAATCAAGAAAAGTAGTGTTCTGTACCTTTCCTTTGTCGAATATATAACCTTCCATGAGCGCCCAACCGATCCCTTGGGTAACAGCACCCTGCATTTGCCCTTCAACCGAAAGAGGATTAATCGCGAGTCCGATATCTTGTGCTACTACCCATGAAAGTACCTTAACTTTTCCTGTTTCTTTATCAACTTCGACATCGACGGCGTGTACAGCGATGGACGGAGCAGGCGGCAAACCCGCGATCGAACCTCTACCGACAACCGGTCCCTCCCCACGGAATCCCAGGCTTGATCTTGCCAGGGCTGCCAGTGGAATCGATTTCTGAGGGTCTCCTTTTGCCACGGCATGTCCGCCGGCAAATTCAATAACTGATATATCGACCCCCAGCCTCGACGCTGCGAGCCGCTTGAGTTGCTCTTTTGCATCCTGGCACGCTCGATAAACGGCATGACTAAGCGAATAGATTGTCTGGCTGCCTACAGAAGGCGAAGCCCACGGGGCAGTGTCTGTATCTCCAACCACAACCGATACGGACTCCATCGGTAAGCCGAACTCCTCGGCGACTATCTGGGCTACACTCGTGCGGCTGCCGGATACGTCTGTCACCCCTATGACAAGCGTGACGGTGCCGTCGATATTGACATTAACGTATGCTCCCCAGCTGCCCGCTGCTCCGTGCCAGAAACCACTTGCAATTCCCCGTCCGCGGCTAGCTCCTTTAATAGTCCCCTTGGTTTTCAGATAATCAGCCATTTTTTCAAGAGTCTCTTTATAGCCAACCTTCGGTAGTATCTCACCACTGGGAGCAGTATCGCCTTCAACTGAGGTGTTCAAGAGGCGGAATTGAATGGGATCCATGCCCAGTTCTTTCGCTGCAATGTCCATCTGAGATTCGATGGCGAAGTGGGACTGCGGAGTTGAAGGTGCACGGTAATAAGTTACCGGTATTTTATTGGTGAGGACATCATAAGCTTCGATATTAATATTGGGGATTTTGTACTGTCCGAAAGTGTTTCCCCTGACGAACATAGTATGTGACATTTCGGGGAAGCCGCCGGCGTCATAAATAAATCGGGCAGATACGGCGGTAATTTTCCCCTGCCTGGTTACTCCCATTTTAATTGTGCTCACCGAACCCGGAGCAGGTCGAGCGTCTTTCAACACTTCTTCCCGCGACATCTCCATCCTGACCGGCTGTCTGGTCTTAATTGCCAGTAATACGCAAAGCGGCGCCAGTGGCAGAAAACTCTTACCGCCAAATGCTCCACCGATTTCGACGGGCACCATATTAACATGGGTCGCTGGAAATCCGATGAACTCGGCGATCATACCGCGCGCGCTGAAAACACCCTGAGTCTGCGCCCAGACCGTCACCTTGCTGCTGTCGACATTGGCTTTTGCCACTGCGGCAAATGGTTCAAGATATCCATGATGAACAGGCTGCGTTTGAAAAGTATTTTCGAGGACGAAATCTGCTTCTTTAAATCCGGCATCGAGGTCACCGCGTCCAACACTCATGTGATAGGCAATGTTGCTTGGTCTGGTATTAGTATCCGTCGGTGGTCTGGCAATAAAATTAGTGTATAAATTCGGATAAATCGGAGGAGTCTCCGGTTTCATAGATTCCAGCACATCAAGAACAGGCGGCAGTTCCTCATATTCCACTTTTATCAGACCAACCGCTTTTTCAGCGATATCTTTACTTAAAGCAGCGACGACAGCCACAGGCTGCGAGTCATATGTCACTCTATCCTGCGCCAGATGCGGCATCTCAACCAGTAACAAGGGGTTACGGTTCTTATATCCGGGGACATCTTCGGCAGTGATGACTGCTTTGACTCCGTCAAGAGCTAATGCTTTCGAAATATCGATGCGTTTAATCATTGCATGGGCATATGGGCTTCTGGCTATCTTTGCATGAAGCATACCCGGTAAAGAAACATCGCCGCTGTAGATTGCCGACCCTGTTACTTTGCCCAAGGCATCTACCCGTGGAACCCTTTTACCGACAACTGAATATTTTGCCATGGTCAGCCTCTTTGAGATCGAGATACGCTCATAATAGCGCGAACAATTTTATCATAACCAGTGCAGCGGCACAGGTTGCCTGAAATCCCTTGCCTGATTTCCAATTCAGTCGGATGAGGATTGGAATCGAGAAAAGCCTTAGCTGCGAGAAGAATACCCGGCGTACAAAATCCACACTGTACTGCACCGAAATCCATGAAAGCTTGCTGCAGTGGATGGAGTATACCGTCTTGAGCCAGTCCCTCAATGGTGACAATGTCTTTTCCTTCAACCTCTGCCACCATCACCAGACATGAATTGACAGCCTTGTGATCGATCAGGACAGTACAGGATCCACAGCTCCCGGTGCTGCAACCATCCTTTGTGCCAGTAAGTCCCAGTTCGTATCTCAGAACGTCCAGGAGAGTAGTCGCAGGACCCGAAGCTATGTCATATTCTTTGCTATTGACTCTAATTCTCATTTCTAATTAGCTCATCCCTGGATATCGATACCAAGCATTTCGCAGTCTTTTCTCAATGCTCTTTTCGTAAGGACTTTAACAATTTCGCGTCGGTATTCTGCAGAGGCACGCACATCAGAGATTGGTTTGGCTTCATCGCATGTTTTTTGTGCAGCTTGTTCGATAGTTTTTTCAGTAACAGGTCTATCAAGCAGTAATACCTCTGCGGTGTGCGCCCGCAATGGTGTCGGTGCAACCGCACCAATCGCAATCCTGACTTCTTTAGGAACTTTTAGATCAGGAGATAACTCAATATATACCGCAACCCCAGCCACCGAGATATCCATCTCCTCCCTTGTAGTATGTCTTAGATAACATCCAACGGCTTGTTTGGGAGGATTCGGAATCTCTATCTCTATAAGCAGTTCATCGTGCTCCAGACAAGTAATGCCAGGTCCAACAAAAAAGTCGTCGAGGTTTACGATGCGTATTTTCTTTCCCGAGGCGATAATAACCTTCGCGCCGAGGCACAGTAACGCAGGGGCTGAGTCGGCTGAGGGAGCAGCATTACAAATGTTCCCACCTAAAGAACCTCGATTCCTGATTTGCATTGATCCAATGACAGAGCAAGCCTGATACAGCAGGTTGTATTTCTCACTAACAACCGGGAAAGAAAGTATTTTATTTAACGGCACTGCAGCGCCGATACACAGCCCAGGGGTTTCATTGTATTCTAACCTGTTCAGTTCGCTGATATCCTTCACATCAACCACCAGCGAAGGAGATTTCTGCTTTTGTTTAATTTGTAAAATAAGGTCTGTACCGCCGGCTAAAATCCTGGCTCCCGCTCCTTTTTCAGCCATGATTTTCAATGTTTCTTGCAACGAGCCGGGCTTACAGTAACTAAATGGTCCTATTGAACTGACAGATGTCATGGGACTCCATAAATTACGATTTCTGATGCGCAGAATAGTTCATAGATATGTCACGATATATCGTTTTTAAAATATACCCTACGCATAATGGAGTGTCAAGGACAGACGCTATGTTTTGATCGGGATTAAATTTATGTAATTACGAGACAATTACAGAAATAACCTATATCAAAAATATTAAAACCGATAAAATAATTTACGTCGCCGCAAAACCATCTCATTTTAGGTTTATACCAATAATAAACTAATCATTAATAATTTTATTAACCAATCTTCTCTCACAGATTCATAGTAATATATGAATTATATCTAGGATATTATTCAAATTCTTATTTAAATGATTCATACTCGTACGAATCATTACGTAGATATTTGTATACACTCTGTCAAACTATTTTTTTTCGTTACATAATTTTTACTTTAAATCTGATTGAGTAATAGGATAAAATATTCGGTAGTGACATAGGAATAATTAAGGAGAGCAAATAAAATGAATAAATCAACGAAAACCGATATTCGCCACAGGCTATGGGAACTTCTGCACCGAACCAACGCTCTCCTGGTCAAGTACGCTGATGTCAAATTACTCAAGGAAAACGGTATTTCATATCAGCAATTCCTGGTACTCCTCATGATGGACCGCATCGGCACAGCTGCTACTGGATCGCAAATTGCGGATATGCTTGATAGGAATCCCAACACCCTCAGCATGATAATTGACCGGATGATGGACGGCGGACTGGTAAAAAGAGAACGCGATATGGAAGACCGTCGCTGCGTCCGAATCGTAATGACCCCAAAGGGCAAAAACAAGCTTAAGAAGACGATCGAATCAGGCTGGGCAATAATTGAACAACTTGCTGAATCTTTTACTGAAGATGAGCTGCAGACATTCGCTTCTCTGACCGAAAAATTAATGTCTCAAACCTTTAAAGTGTTAGTGCCCCCGAAGGTAGTGAAACGCGCAGCGAGTTCTTATACCAGCACATCCGCAAATAAATAGAATAAGGAAGCGAAGTCAACCTACCGGTTGAAGAGTACAGTAACGATGTCACCGTCATGGACTTCGTATTCACGTCCTTCAACGCGCTGTTTTCCCGCTTTAGCCACTGCCGCTTCACTTCCCAGCGTAAGAAGGTCATCACAGTGCAGCACATCCATTCTGATGAAACCTCTTTCCATGTCAGTATGGATTTTTCCCGCCGCTACCGGAGCTTTATCACCCCGCTGGCATATCCAGGCCCGCACCTCATCTTCGCCCGTTGTAAAGAAGCTGACTAATCCTAGAGTTCTGTAAGCCGCATGCAGCAACCTTTCCATAGATGACTCTTCCAAGCCCAGGTCTCTTAAAAAATCAATCCGATCTCCGGGAGGCAACTGGCTGATATCGGCTTCATCTTTACCGCACACCGCCACAACTTCAGCGCCTTCAGCTTTAGCATATTGTATGAGAGCACCAAGGTAAGGATTATGGCTATCATTCATTGTCTTGACGTTGGCGAGATAAACGACTGGTTTTAAAGAGACTAGGTTACATTCGCGTACACTGACAAGTTCCTGTGAATTTAGGTTTTGTTTCCTTGCGGGAATACCCTGCTGAATTCCTGCATATACTTTCTCGCAGTGAGCTGATTCTCTGATGGTATCTCTATCGCCGGCCCGGACTTTTTTCGCCAGCCGTGTGATTTTTTTCTCAAGCGTAAGACTATCGGCAGCCATCAATTCTAAGTCGACAATTTCAATATCACGGACCGGATTTATAGTATCATATTCAAACGGTACACGGTCGTCTTCAAAGCAGCGTACAACATGGAGCAGCGCATCGACGTCTTTTATATGCCCTATGAGTTTAATGCCGCGTCCGTTACCCTCAGGTGAGGCTTTTAAACCGGGGATATCGACAACCTCCAGGGTAGCCGCGGTCACTTTAAGCGGATTGTACATTTTTACCAGCTTGTTCATGCGCTGGTCTGGCACATACACTACAGCCTGGTTTTTCTCTGAACCGTTGTAACTGGAAACGCCAGCAGCTGTAATCGCGTTAAAAATTACCGTTTTACCGGATGATGGCAAGCCCACCAGTCCACAAATTAAACTCATCGTATTTCCTTTCTCATAAACGCATGTGAAATGCACACGTCAGTATCTTTAAAATAAGCGCTTTTACCCGAGAGTTGTTCTCGCCGGAAAAAGAAGTTATATGTAAAATTGTATAAAAATCTATATCACTATATTAATATTATACAATTAATCGCTTTATTTACAAAGCCGGTTACACAGCAACTGATTAAAAAAGAGAGAGGGTGATTTCTCACTCCCCTCTCTTTGCACACCTTGAATGTATTATGTTATTTCTTAGCTGGTGGTTTCTGATTCTTAAGCAGCCATTCCGGCATCTTCCACGGTGACTGTCCGG